>NZ_NFIF01000017.1:0-94450 GCF_002161645.1 Blautia sp. An46
TCTTCGATATAATCCATCCACTCCAACAATTCTTCCACAGCACAAATCTCCTTTTTATTTTCAGCATATCACATAAAAGGAGATTTGTTCACAATTTATTTACTCATGCGTTTGTCCTGCCCTTCCCCTGAATCTCGAGAGGCTTGAACACTTTGCGCGCCGCCGCAATCCATGCCTTGTCCGTACAGAACAGGAAGCCGTCACCAGGCGCGCATACATCGATAACATGCTTGATATCATCCTTAATCTTGTCAATGCTTTGTGTTCTCACAGCCGCCACTTTCAGGCCGCCCTCAATAATCTGATGATCGCCGAGTTCCTTCTTGGCCTTGCAGATATCGTCATCGTCAATATGTAAGATACAGGAATCCTTCGGCACTTCCAGGAAATGATGCCATACCTTCTCCCAGCTGCCCTCCAGCATGATCCATACCTTGGAGCCTGCTGCTGCAGCCCGCTCAATCCATTTCTTTTCATAAGGCCAGTACAGCTCCTCAAACTGCTTCGGGCTTAAGTACAGCGCGATGTGAGTCATATGGCACGCATAGGGGAATTCATCTACCGGGCCGGACATACGCGGAAGATTGTATACCTCCCAGAGTTTGTCGCAGGCCGCTTTCACCTTATCCGGCTGTCTGCGCAGGTCTGTCAATGTTCCCTTGAAACCGCGGCAGTAGTCAAACAGTGTATCCACCGGGTTAGAGAATACTTTGGAGAAATCCGCGATATCAGTAATTCCATATTTCTCCGACAGTACCTGGGACTGCTTTCCCATCAGCACGCCAAGAGAATAGAACTTGTCCTCTGCCACTGTCTTCAGAACCTTTTTCGCATATTCCCGATCCTCATAAAGCTTCGGGTACTTTCTGGGAACCCGCACTTCAGAGACAAAGCGGTTCGGATCCTCGATAAACTGATCGTACTCATCCCTCCTGACTCATGTATCACATGTCTTCAAAAGTTTCTATATAAAATATATATAATTTGCACAAAATTTTCCCTGCTGGCTAAAATTCATTCTCCGGCAGATTCTGTCTGTCCAAACATCCCTCCAGTCTGTGGGCAAGCCCACCCCAGCTCCCCCCACCTCTCAATCTTGAGGGACTTAAACACTTTGCGCGCCGCTGCAATATCACAAGGCGGTAACATACCTTATTGCGGCGTGTGCATCCCGCCCGGAAGGCTTTTTATTCTATAGGGCAATCCGGAAGAATTTCCTATAAGTTAAAAAGCTTTCCCTTATTTTTTCCGGTAAGAAAAAAATAAGGGAAAGCTAATACGTAAACTGTTTTATACAATGTACCTTTTATTCCTCTGACCCTTCTTCGGCGTTTTCCTGGTTCATTGCAATCCTTGGCTTGGTAGTCAGGATCCTCATAAACTCTTCTCCCGAGATGGTCTCATGTTCATAGAGATACTTAGCCAGTTCATGGAGTTTCGGCATATTCTCTTCCAGGATCTTCACAGCCTTGTCATGCTGTTTCTGTACCAGATCCACTACCATTTTGTCAATCCGTGTCTGTGTCTCAAAGGAACAGGTCAGGGAACTGTCTCCTCCTAAATACTGGTTGGATACAGTCTCCATGGCTACCATGCCAAACTCCTGGGACATACCATATCTGGTGATCATACCTCTGGCCAGCTTGGTAGCCTGTTCAATGTCATTGGAAGCTCCTGTGGTAATGGAGTGGAAGATCAGCTCCTCTGCCGCTCTTCCTCCTGTAAAGGTAGCAATCTTATTCTCCAGTTCTTCTTTTGACATAAGATAGTGTTCTCCATCCTCTACCTGCATGGTATAGCCCAGAGCCCCGGAAGTCCTTGGGATAATGGTGATCTTATGCACCGGTGCGGAATGGGACTGCATGGCAGCAACCAGTGCGTGTCCCACTTCGTGGTAAGCCACAATAAGTTTTTCCTTGTTGGAAAGGACCTGGTTTTTCTTCTGATATCCGGCGATGACCACCTCAATGCTCTCCTCCAGGTCTGCCTGGGTGGCAAATTTTCTGCCGTCACGGACTGCCCTCAGAGCCGCTTCATTCACAACATTGGCCAGATCAGCTCCGGAAGCTCCAGGGGCTGCCTTAGCAATATCACTGAAGTTCACATCATCGGAAATCTTGATCTTTCTGGCATGAACCTTCAGGATCTCCTCTCTTCCCTTTAAGTCAGGAAGCTCTACAGGAATCCTCCTGTCAAAACGTCCCGGCCTTAAAAGTGCAGGGTCCAGAGAATCTGGACGGTTGGTGGCAGCCAGGATTACAACACCTTTTGAGCTGTCAAATCCATCCATCTCTGTAAGAAGCTGGTTTAATGTCTGCTCCCTCTCATCATTAGCTCCGGCAAATTGTCCGTCACGTTTTTTACCAATGGTATCAATCTCATCAATAAATACGATACAGGGAGCTTTTTCGTTGGCCTGCTTAAACAGGTCGCGGACTTTTGCAGCGCCCATTCCCACGAACATTTCCACAAATTCAGAACCGGATATGGAGAAGAAAGGGACGTCGGCCTCTCCTGCCACAGCCTTGGCCAGAAGGGTCTTACCTGTTCCGGGAGGTCCAACCAGAAGGGCTCCTTTTGGAAGGGATGCGCCAATCTCTGCATACTTTCCTGGGTTATGAAGATAATCTACCAGCTCGGTCAACAGTTCCTTGGCCTCGTCTTCTCCGGCTACATCTGAAAACTTGATCCCTGTAGATGACTTTACATAGATCTTGGCATTGCTCTTTCCGAAAGTCATAGCTCCCGGACCACCCATACCGCCCATGTTTTTCATCATCCGCTTCATCAGCCAGCCGCCTACTACCCATAAAAGTACCAGGGGCAGTACAAAACTGATAAGGGATGAGAGCAGCGGGTTCATCTGCTGAGGAATCTCCTCAGAGAAGACTACTCCTGCCTGATCCAGTCTCTCTACCTCGTTTACATCGAAAATACGGCCTGTCTTATAAACCTGCTGCTGGTCGCCGTCCTTTTCCAGATAATAAATCGTATCTTCTTCCAGATTTACTTCTGAAATCCTGCCTGCCTCAAGATCATCCAAAAACTGGTCATAGGTAGCGTCCTGTATGCGGCTCTCTGACAAAGAGGGCACAAGGAATAAGTTAACCGCCGCCAGTATGACCAGCACGATAAGGTAATAAAACATCACCGGTTTTTTTGGAAGCTGAGGCTTTTTCTTTTCTTTAATGTCCATTTGTTTACCTCCAACCTTTTCCATTTTATTTATATAGTATAAAAATATGACAGCATCATTATATAAAAACTATACTTCTTATTATAAAAACAATCAATGAAAAAACTGTGAAAACTTTTAAAAAATTCAGAAAAGAAGCCCCAGTATCTGGGCTTCTTTTCCTGTTTTTCCTTGTTTACTTTTCGCTGTCATCCCCTGTCAGCCGGAGGATCGCTTTCATTTCTTCCGGCTCCATATCCAGGAATCCGGAAAGTTCTTCCACTGTATATTTGATATTATCATCTTCTGTGAGAGCCTTTAACCGTTCTTCCAGGTTCTGGACCTTTTCCACCAGGAAATTATCTTCTCTCTTCTGCCTGGTCTGCTCCTCCAGAAATTCTTCCACCAGGCTGCGGACTTTATGCATAAGCCATTCTTCTGCTGCTTCTTCCTCTGTCACATCCTTAAGCTCCTCCAGTGCCATAAGAAGAGCTGTATTTGCCTCAGAAAGCAGATCTGCGAAGAGAACCTCCCGGCAGTTCAGGTCTCTTGCCACATCTGCCAGTTCTCTCTGGCAGGCCTTTACCAGACTTTCCCTGGCACCTTCTTCATTTCTTTTGCAGGCCAGAAGCAATTCCTGCCGGTCTCTTAAATTTCCTTCAAATCCAAAGGCTTTCAGATACTCCTTAAGATACTCTTCTTCCTCTGCTGTAAGAGGAACTCTTTCCTGTTTTTTCTCTATATGAGGAACCGGCCCTTGTCCGGCGTCTTCTCTGTCTCCTGTTCTTCCGGTAACACGGATTCCCTGGACTTCCAGATAATCGTAGACCTTCTGGAGTTTCTCCTGATCCATATCCTCCTCACCGAAAAATTTTTCCACCAGCTCTGCCCGTACCTGTTTCCCGTTATTCAGAGCCAGGGTCTGTATATCTTTTAGTTTATTCTGAAATTCAATAATATCCATAGCTTTCCTCCCATCTTCTACAGTAGCTTACCACAAAAGAGGATGGTTTTAAAGCTCTTCCGGATTTTTCTTTTCTGATGTAAGATCCTTTAAATACCTTACGCTATGCCTTCTCCTCTGCCTCCTGAAGCTTCTGTCTAAGAAGCTGGTTCACCTGTTTAGGATCTGCTTTTCCTTTCATCTGCTTCATGATCTGTCCTACCAAAAATCCGGTGACTTTCGTCTTTCCTTCCAGATACTGCTTTACCGTGTCTGGATTTTCTTCCAGGACTTTTGCCACGGTCTCTTCCAGAAGTCCGGTATCCAGAACGGTTTTCAGCCCTTTCTCTTCTGCATAGATCATGGGGTCCACATCGTCTGTAAAAATCATACGGAAAACTTCTTTGGCAGTTTTATTGTTCAGCTCTCCCCGGTCTGTCATCAGGATCAGCTCTGCCAGATGCTCCGGAGAGAAGGAGATTTCTTCTGTCTCTATTCCTTCTTCTTTTACCAGGCGCAGAGTTTCCCCAATATACCAGTTGGCCGCCTTCTTCGGCATCTGGCAGATTGCCGCAGTCTTTTCAAACATTTCGCTCAGGTGTCTGGACTGGGTCAGAAGGCCGGCGTCATAATCTGACAGCTCGTACTGCTCCATATACCGTTTTGCCTTTTCCTCCTGAAGTTCCGGCTGGGCATTCCGGATCTGGGCTATCCACTGATCGCTGATGCTCACCGGAGGCAGGTCCGGGTCCGGGAAGTAGCGGTAATCCTTGGCGTCCTCCTTGGAACGCATAGCGTAGGAATATTCCTTATTGTCATCCCACCGCCGGGTCTCCTGGATCACCGGGCGTCCCTCTTCCAGAAGCTCAATCTGCCGGGCTCTTTCTCCTTCGATAGCTCTTGCAATAGCCTTAAAAGAGTTCAGGTTTTTCATCTCTGTCCTGGTTCCCAGTTCCCGGGATCCCACCTCTCTTACTGAAAGGTTTACGTCGGCACGCATAGACCCTTCCTGAAGCTTACAGTCAGAGACTCCCAGATACTGGCAGATAAGCCGCAGTTTTTCCAGATAAGCGATCACTTCCTGGGCGTTTCTCATATCCGGCTCAGACACGATCTCAATAAGGGGAACGCCGCTTCGGTTGTAATCCACCAAAGAGCAGTCATCCCACTCGTCATGGATCAGTTTTCCTGCATCTTCTTCCATATGCATCTCATGGATCCGGACTTTTTTAGGACCTGCCGCTGTCTGGATCTCCAGGAATCCATCGTGACAGATGGGAAGATAAAGCTGGGAGATCTGATAGTTCTGAGGGTTATCCGGATAAAAATAATTCTTTCTGTCAAATTTGCAGTACTGGTTGATCTGGCAGTTGGCCGCCAGCCCCAGGGCAAGGGCGTATTCCACCACCTGTTTATTCAATACGGGAAGAGCCCCGGGAAGGCCAGCACATACCGGACAGGTATGGGTATTGGGAGCTCCCCCGAACTTAGTAGAGCAGCCGCAGAAAATCTTGGATTCTGTAGAAAGTTCTACATGGACTTCCAGTCCGATGACCGTCTCATATTGTTTTTCCATTATCCTTCCTCCTTTGCAAATGCCAGAGGAAAGTCCCCTCTGATTTTTTCCAGTCCCATAGCCGCCTGGAGAACCTTCTTTTCTTCAAAGCAGTTTCCGATAAACTGCAGTCCTACAGGAAGTTTCTGGCTGTCCAGAGTCCAGGGCATGCTAATGGCAGGAAGTCCTGCCAGGTTTACCGCTACGGTATAGATGTCGCTTAAATACATCTTCAAAGAATCTGTAAGACTTTCTCCCAGATGGGGCGCCGGCGACGGTGAGGCAGGAGCCAGGAGAACATCATATTTTACAAAGGCCTCGTCAAAGGCTTTCTTGATAAGAGCCTTAGTCTTCAAAGCTTTCAGATAGTAAGCGTCATAGTAACCGGAGCTTAATACAAAGGAGCCCAGAAGGATTCTTTTCTTTGCCTCTTTGCCAAATCCCTCTGCTCTTGTTTTCTTATACATATCATGAAGGTCTGTTCCTTCCATAGAACGGTATCCGTATTTTACCCCGTCGAATCTGGCCAGGTTGGAACTGGCCTCGGCGCAGGCGATGATATAATAGGCCGGGATCACATAATCTGTCATGCCCAAGGAGAAAAATTCTACAATAGCGCCGCTCTGGCTCAGAGCGTTTACCACATCTACAATGGCTTTTTTGATCTCACTGTCCAGACCTTCAGAGAGATACTCTTTAGGAACGCCTACCCGAAGCCCCCTGATATCCTCTCCCAGATTTTTGGAGAAATCATAAAGTTTTCTCTGAATGGACGTGCTGTCCCGCTTGTCATATCCTGCGATCACGTCCAGAAGAGTGCCGCAGTCTTTTGTATTTTTTCCAATGGGACCGATCTGATCCAGGGAAGAAGCATAGGCCACCAATCCGTAGCGGGATACCGTGCCGTAAGTAGGTTTCAGCCCTGTGACGCCGCAGAAGGCGGAAGGCTGGCGGATAGATCCTCCTGTATCAGAACCTAAAGCCAGGGGCGCCTCTCCTGCTGCCACTGCCGCACAGGAACCTCCTGAAGAGCCTCCCGGCACCCTGGTCAGATCCCAGGGATTTTTCGTTTCTCCAAAGGCAGATGTTTCTGTTGTGCTTCCCATGGCAAATTCATCCATATTAGTCTTTCCCAGGAGGATCATTCCTGCCTCTTCCAGCTTTTCCACAGCACCTGCGCTGTATGGCGGCACAAAATCATTTAAAATTTTAGAAGCGCAGGTAGTGGCCTGTCCCCGGGTGCAGATATTGTCTTTTACCGCAATGGGAACACCTGCCAGAGGACCGGTATATTTTCCCTGGCGGATGCCTTTTTCCACTTCTTTTACTCTCGCATATATCTTTTTTTCGTCAATATCCAGATAAGCGTGGACAGAGGGTTCCACAGCTTCTATCTGATCCAGGTAAGCTTTCACAGCTTCCTTTACGCCGATCTGCCCTTTTTTAATCTCCTCTCCCAGAGCAGTGGCTGACATCTCTATGATCTTCATGTCTTTCATCCTTTCTACACGGTCTTGGGAACCTGATACTGTCCTTCTTTTTTCACCGGAGCGTTGGCCAGCATTTCCTCCTGGGCGTCCCCGTTGGTCACTTCGTCCTCCCGGAACACATTTTCCAGTGGGAAGATATGGGAAGCTGCCTCCACATTTTCCGTATCCAGTTCATTAAGCTTTTCTACATAATCCAGGATTTTTTCCAGCTCTGTCCGCATTTCTTCCCGTTCATCCTCAGACATGGAAAGCTTTGCCAGGATCTCTATATTTTCCATTACTGTATCATCAATTCTCTGTGCGCTCATTGTTTCGCTCCTCTCTAGGGCTCAAGCCTTGTTAAATCTCTTGGGAATAAAGTAGTCTCCCGGATGTTGTCCTCTCCTAAAAGCTGCATGGTCAGTCTTTCCAGGCCGATGCCCAGTCCTCCGTGGGGAGGCATGCCGTATTTAAAAGCATCCAGATACTGTTCCAGTCCTTCTTCGCTCATACCCTTTGCTGCGATCTTATCTTTCAGCATCTGATAATCATGGATCCTCTGGCCTCCTGTAGTGATCTCCAGTCCCTTATACAGCAGGTCAAAGCTTAAAGTATAGCGGCTGTCTTCCGGATCATCCATAGCGTAGAAAGGACGTTTCTTAGAAGGATAATGGGTGACAAATACAAAATCTGAACCCCATTCTTCCTGGAAATATTTTCCGATCAGTTCTTCCTCCTCCGGTTCCAGATCAAAAGGCGCCCGGATCTTTCTCTGGTATTTTTCAGAAACCAGTTCCTTTGCTTTCTGGAAAGTTACACAGGGGATTTCTTTGATCTCAGGAAGGGTTACCTTTAAGATATCCAGTTCTTTCCTGTATTCTCTGTTCAAAAGATCCATGGTGTATTTCAAAAATCCTGTCTCCATCCGGCAGATATCGTAAAAGCTGTCAATATAGCCCATCTCAAAGTCCAGGCTGGTATATTCGTTCAGATGTCTTCTGGTGTTGTGTTTCTCTGCCCGGAATACAGGCCCGGTCTCAAATACCCGGTCAAACACACCTACCATCATCTGTTTATAAAGCTGGGGGCTCTGCTGGAGCACTGCAGGATGATGGAAATATTCCAGCTTGAAAAGGTTGGCGCCGCCCTCGGCACTTTTTGCTCCGATCTTGGGGCTGTGGATCTCTGTAAAGCCCTGATGATACAGGAAATCCCGGAAACCTCTGGTGATCCCTTCCTGAATACGGAATTTCGCCCTCTCTCTTACATTCCTTAAAGAGACAGGGCGCATGTTCAGTTTGGCTTCCAGGGACGTGTTCAGGTTCCACTTTCCTACCGGCAGGGGCAAAGGCTGGTCAACCTTAGACAAAAATTCCGTTTCCTTAATCCTCAATTCCTTTCCCTGGGGAGCTCTCTCTTCAGTTTTCACAGTTCCCGTCACACGGATACAATCCCCTTCATGAAACTCCTTCAGATCCTCTCTGGAGACGCCTTCCTCCCAGACCGCCTGAAGAAGCCCTTCCCTGCTTCTAAGAATCACAAACCCAATCTCCCCCATATCCCGAAGACTATGGACCGCCCCCTCCAGACAGGCAGTATCCCCCTCCGCCTTCTCCAAAAACTCCTCATATCCAGACTTTTCTCTCTCAACAATACCCTTAACAAATTCCATAATCCCATTCCCTTCCTTTACCAAAACTATCACTCTCTATTGCAACTATTCTGATCTTCTTTTATATCTAAGCGACCACGCACCGACCAACCGTGCTTTTCACTCGAACTCCAGCACCAGCATACCATCCAAATTTCTTTTTTAATTGAATTCCTGCAATGCCGTACAACCTTTGTCCCCCGGCAGCGGAAACAACCGTAGCTTCAAGAATACAGGTGTGTTTTCAGCGAATTTCCCGAGCATAGCTTTGAGACCTCAGGCTCAAAGCGGCGCAGGCTGAGCAGAAAACACACCTGTATTCTTGCTCACCACGCTCCCCCGGTTCACCTATTCAATCAAAAAAGAAATTAAAAAAGTCCGAAATACCCAGAAAAATCCAGATACTTCGGACAGGATATCTTTGATTACATCTTCGTAATCCTCTTAATCGCCTCTATTGTGTTTTCATAGGTGCCGAAAGCACTTAACCGGAAATAGCCTTCTCCGCAGGCGCCGAAACCGCTTCCAGGAGTTCCTACCACATTCACCTCATGGAGAAGGGTGTCGAAGAATTCCCAGGAGGTCTGGTTACCCGGCGTTTTCAGCCATACATAAGGAGCATTCACGCCGCCGCTGACTGTATATCCTGCGTCTTTCAGACCATTATATATGGCATGCGCATTTCTCATATAATATGCAACCTGCTCCTTTACCTGGGCTTTTCCTGCTTCTGTATACACAGCAGCTCCTGCTTTCTGCACGATATAAGGAGCTCCGTTATACTTGGTCCCGTGTCTTCTGGCCCAGAGGTCATTTAAGGAAACTCCTCCGGCTTTCAGATCTTTCGGCACTACCGCAAATCCCAGACGGACGCCGGTGAATCCCGCATTCTTGGAAAAACTTCTCAGCTCAATAGCACAGGTTTTTGCTCCTTCACATTCATAAATGCTGTGAGGCACGTCCTCCTCAGTGATATAAGCCTCATAGGCCGCATCGTAAATGATCAGACTGCCGTTTTTATTGGCGTAATCCACCCAGCCCTGAAGCTGTTCTTTACTGATCGTAGAGCCTGTAGGATTATTTGGAAAGCAGAGATAGATCACATCCGGGGTTTCCTTTGGAAATTCCGGGGCAAAATTATTCTCTGCCGTACAGGACATGTAGATCATACCGTCAAAATTCTGTGTCGTCTTATTATAATTTCCTGTTCTTCCCGCCATAACGTTGGTATCTACATATACGGGGTAAACCGGATCGCACACAGCAATCTTATTATCCAATCCCAGGATCTCCTGAATATTTCCGGAGTCACATTTCGCTCCGTCAGATACGAAGATTTCTTCTGGATCAATGTCACAACTGCGATCCTGATAATCATTTTTCGCAATAGCCTCTCTCAGGAAAGCGTAGCCCTTATCCGGCGCATATCCGTGGAAGGTCTCTGCATGAGCCATCTCTTCCACAGCTCCGTGAAGAGCCTCAATGATCGCCGGCGCCAGGGGCTGTGTCACATCTCCGATTCCCAGTCGGATGATTTCTTTTTCCGGATTTTCCTTCTGATATGCTGCGATTTTTTTTGCAATATCAGAGAACAGATAGCTTCCAGGAAGCTTCAGATAATTCTCATTAATAGTAAACATATCACATTTCTCCTTTAACATTCGTCATAGATCAACGTCAATATCATCTGGGCAGTTTCTACCATATTCGTGCCGTTGTCCATGCTGCATTTCTGAATGTAGCGATAGGCCTCTTCTTCTGAAAGATGATTACGCTCCATCAGCAGGAACTTGGCGTTCCTAATATAGTTTTCTTCTTTCTCCGTCCTCTTCCTTGGTTTTTTCCTGTCTTTTTTATACCGCCGTTCTACCTGGCTGAGGACCATTTCCACGGTATTGACTAAATCATATATTTTCACTGGCATAGTCACGGCGATGATTCCGCTTTCTGCCGAGCTTACAACATTTGCTGATCCCATCAGCAGCATTTCAAAATATTTTGGTATACATTCATACAACTGGGTATAATGCATATCCGGAAGTTTATAGCCGCTGATGATCAGTCCTCTCTGATCTTGATTTGCCTCGATTAAAGCTGCGGAAGCGGTACAGCAGGATACTACATTTTCAAATCCATGGTTCATCAGGATCTTTCGTATCCGCTTTGCATCTTCAATCTTGGGTAATGCCACAATGATGATGCTCATATACTGCTCCCTGCCTTTTCTTTAATTCTGCGAGTACCTTATAGCAGACATCCTATAGGATGTTTGCATTGCCGATTAAAAAATATTTAAATCTGGTACAGATACTGTTCCAGTTCCCATTCGGAAACCTGCTTCATATAACTCTTCCACTCTTTTCTCTTGCCTTTTTTATAATGCTCCAGAAAAGATTCTCCCAGCATCTCCTTTACCCAGACATCTCTTCCCATCTCATATAACGCATCGCTTAAATTTTCCGGCAGGGCTTCGATACCCTGATTATTTTTCTCTTCTTCGGACAAATCCCGGATGCTTCTCTTCAGTTCGGCAGGCGCCTCCAGTCCCTGTTCTATACCGTCAATACCGGCTTCCAGGCACAGGGCAAATACCAGATAAGGATTTGCGGAAGGATCCGGACTTCTCAGCTCAATAGCCTTCTCTTCTCTCATACCCTGGCATACCTTTATGAGTGCTGTCCTCTGGGTAGAGGACCAGGTTAAATCTGAGGGTGCTTCAAATCCCGGTACCAGGCGTTTGTAGGAATTCACCAGAGGATTGAAAACCGCTGTCATACCCTTGATATGTTCCAGCAGCCCGGCGATAAAGGAATATGCTTCTTTACTCAGTCCCAGACTGTCCTGGGGATCTTCAAATATATTTTTTCCATCCTTGTAAAGAGCCATGTTGATATGCATACCTGAACCGTTTACCTCGGATCTTGGCTTTGGCATGAATGTGGCGTGGAGTCCATGACGCTTTGCCACAGTGCGGACCGCCACCTTAAAGGTCATCAGCTTATCCGCTGTGTCCATCACATCTGACATAGTAAAATCAATCTCATGCTGACCGGGAGCGATCTCATGATGGGAAGAAGCTACTTCATATCCCATATCCTCCAGAGTCAGTACAATGTCTCTTCTGGCATTCTCCCCCAGGTCCACCGGACTCAGATCCAGAAAACCGGCTCTCTCGTGCGTCAGGGTAGTAGGAGAACCATTATCATCGGTATGGAAAAGGAAAAACTCACATTCCGGATTTACCTTAAAAGTATATCCCTTTTCCTCAGCTTTTTTCACAGCGTTCTGAAGAATGTATCTGGGACTTTCCTTATAAGGTGTCCCGTCCGCCTTATAAATATCGCAGATAAATCTGGCTACCTTTCCCTGCTGGGGTCTCCATGGAAGAATGCAGAAAGTATCCAGATCCGGGTGGAGATACATATCCTCCTCTTCGTTTCTATAGAAGCTCTCCATAGAAGAAGCATCGATCACACATTCATTATCCATAGCCTTTTCCAGCTTGCCGAAAGGAATCGCAATATTCTTCATAGTACCGAACATATCGGTAAATTGAAGACGGATAAATTCCACGTCTTCTTCCTCTGCCATATGCAGAATATCCTCTCTGGTGTATTTCGCCATAATGACCACCATGTCCTTTCTGAATTAATCAACAATCCCGCTTAAGGCAGCGGGCAGCCGGCCCTGCATTCCTATTTGGCGACAGGATATGCTCTGGCCTTTTCATCACACAGGAAAGTACAGCGGACTTTCTTATGTAATGAAAAAGGGCGCACTTACTCAGGTCCCCGCCTGAATAAGAACGCCTTTGTCCTTCATGGGTGGTATTATAGCAGTGTAAAATTGAAAAGTCAAGATATGGCCTGGGAAATTATTCGTATTTTTGCAAGACACTCTTAAAGGATCTTCAAAATATCTTGAATCCTGCAGCCCAATGTGTTATATTGAGAATAGAAAAAGGGAAACCATAGAAGCGGTCTACCCTCAATGGTAACTAAATTTAACGCTTTATAGCGTCAGCCGTCACTGTTGGCAGTAGTGGCGGCTACTTTCTTTTATCCTTGAAAATCTCATATACGAGACCAACAAGGGCAACAATGAATATTAAAAGCTGAATCAAATCAGCATATGTAACATACATTGGCATCGCCCTCCTTTCTTTCGTCTGGAGGGTTCGCCCCTCCGGAAATCGGAGGGTAAGCCGCCTGGCTCTATGGTTTCCCGTGTTCCTATTCTACCATGCAGCCTCTATTTCTTCAATCTTGTTTCTGCAATTTGCATATTGAAAACAAAATCCGCATATACTATAATGCCCATAGGCAAAAAGATAATGCAAGTCCATTGTGGACGACAGCGAAAAGCCCCGGTGTTCCAGCACCGGGGCTTTTCTATTCCCTTTTTTGGAGTGGCAGGGCTTATGTCCACAATTTTATACGGTATATCCCATCAAATCTTTATCTACCGCCTCTGCCGCTTTTCTTCCCTCTGTAATGGCCCATACTACCAGGGACTGGCCTCTGTGCATATCTCCTGCTGTGAATACTCTGGGCACGCTGGTCTGGTATTCATCGGGTTTGGTCAGCACGTTGGTCCTTGGATTCAAGTCTACTTTGAAAGCGTCTGTCACATATTTCTGGCTTCCCAGGAAACCTGCTGCGATCAGCACCAGCTGGGCGTCAATGACTTTTTCTGTGCCTTCCACTGGAACCATGTTCATACGTCCTGTCTTTTCGTCTTTCTTCGGCTCCAGGCTGACGATTTTGGCTTTCTGCACATTGCCTTTATCATCTTTTAAAAACTCTGTCACAGTTGT
The DNA here is from genome assembly GCF_002161645.1 of Blautia sp. An46. Classification (NCBI taxonomy): domain Bacteria; kingdom Bacillati; phylum Bacillota; class Clostridia; order Lachnospirales; family Lachnospiraceae; genus Blautia; species Blautia sp. An46. The sequence continues at coordinate 13,610 of NZ_NFIF01000017.1, forward strand.
CTGATAGATTCTGGGGTCTTTCCCGAAGACTGCAATGGATTCCTCCTGACCATAATCGGTCTTCAGCACTCTTGGCCACTCCGGCCATGGATTCCCGGGAGTTCTGGTTTCTGAAGGCTTAGGCATCATCTCTAACTGGGTAACGGATTTTGCTCCCAGGCGGATAGCAGTTCCCACACAGTCATTTCCCGTATCGCCGCCGCCGATGACCAGCACATGTTTTCCTTTCGCAGGGATAAACTGGTTGTCTTTAAAATTAGAATCCAGAAGGCTCTTGGTCACAGATTTCAGGAAGTCTACAGCAAAATAGATGTTTCCCGCATCTCTTCCCGGCACCTGGATATCTCTTGGATTGGAGGCTCCGCAGGCCAGGACTACCCGGTCAAATTCTTTCAGAAGGTCCTGAGCTTTCACATCTTTGCCTACGTCCACGCCGGTTTTAAAGACTACTCCTTCTTCTTCCATGAGCTTCACTCTCCGGTCAATGATGGATTTGTCCAGCTTCATGTTGGGGATCCCGTAGCGGAGAAGTCCTCCTACCCGGTCATTCCTCTCAAATACCGTTACCCAGTGTCCTTTCCGGTTCAGTTCCTGAGCTGCCGCCAGTCCGGAAGGGCCGCTGCCTACTACCGCCACTTTCTTTCCGGTACGCACAGGAGGCACCTGGGGAACTACCCAGCCATTTTTCCAGGCAGTCTCGATAATTGCCTTTTCATTGTCTTTTGTGGCTACCGGGTCTCCGTTAATATTACAGGTACAGGCAGCTTCGCACAGAGCAGGACACACATGGCTGGTAAATTCCGGAAAACTGTGGGTCTTGGACAGTCTCTCGTAAGCCTGTCTCCATTTTCCCCGGTATACCAGATCATTGGTCTCCGGCACCAGGTTGTGCAGCGGACAGCCGGAAGCCATCCCTGCGATCATCATACCTGCCTGGCAGAAGGGAACGCCGCATTCCATGCAGCGGGCTCCCTGGATCTGCTGTTCCTCTAAGGGCAGAGGTTTCTTGAATTCATTAAAGTTCTTGATTCTCTCTAAAGGCGGTGTCTGTACTGCATCTTTTCTCTCATAATCTAAAAATCCTGTCGGTTTTCCCATCTTTATACCTCCGAAAATACTTCTGTAAATGCTTCCAACTGTGCCTGTTCTGTACTCATTCCCTGTTCCTCCAGCTTAATGCTCAGGGATGTCATTCTCTTGTAATCATCAGGAATGATCTTCTTAAACTTCGGAAGATATTCGGTGAAGTTTTCCAGGATTTCTTTTCCTCTCTCAGAGCCGGTATACTGTACATGCTCCTCAATCAGGCTTTTCAGTTCATGAACATCTACCTTGCTTTCCACCTGTTCAATGGAAATCATATCTTTATTCAGATTTTTATAAAGAGTATTGTTTTCATCTAATACATAAGCGATACCGCCGCTCATACCTGCGGCAAAATTCTTTCCTGTAGAGCCAAGGATCACCACACGGCCTCCGGTCATGTATTCGCAGCCATGTTCTCCTACCCCTTCTACTACCGCATAGGCGCCGGAGTTTCTTACGGCAAAACGTTCTCCTGCAATACCGCTTATAAATACTTTTCCGCTGGTGGCTCCGTAAAGAGCTACGTTACCGGCGATCATATTATCCTGGGCAGAGTATTTCCGGTTTTTCGGCGGATACAGGATCAGCTTTCCGCCGGAAAGTCCTTTGCCGTAATAATCGTTGGTATCTCCTTCCAGTTTCAGGGTCAGACCTTTCGGGATAAAGGCGCCGAAGCTCTGTCCGCCGGCTCCCTTGCAGTTTACAGTCAGGGTGTCTTCCGGCAGTCCGTGTTTATGCTGTCTGGTGATCTCTGCACCCAGAATGGTGCCGAAAGTCCTGTCTGTGTTGCTGACTTCCACAGATACAGAAGCTTTTTCTCCTTTTTTCAGGGCAGAAGCAAATTTCTTCAGAAGTACTTTCTCGTCCAGGGTCTTCTCCAGCTGGAAGTCGTATACATCCGCCGGGTTAAAGGTTACCTGTTCTCCTTCTTTTGCAAAAGGATTTTCCAGAATAGCGCTAAGGTCGATCTTAGCAGCCATTGGATTCTGGGCTTTATCTTTTACTTTCAGAAGGTCGCTTCTTCCTACCATCTCGTCAATGGTACGGACGCCCAGTTTCGCCATATATTCACGGAGTTCCTCAGCGATAAATTGCATAAAGTTTACCACATATTCCGGTTTTCCGGTAAAGCGTTTCCGAAGTTCCGGATTCTGGGTTGCCACGCCAACAGGGCAGGTATCCAGGTTGCAGACTCTCATCATCACACAGCCCATAGTTACCAGAGGCGCAGTGGCAAAGCCGAATTCCTCTGCTCCCAGAAGGGCGGCGATAGCCACGTCTCTTCCGCTCATGAGCTTACCGTCTGTCTCGATCATCACACGGCTTCTCAGACCGTTCATCAGCAAGGTCTGATGGGTCTCTGCCAGTCCCAGCTCCCAGGGCAGTCCTGCGTTGTGGATAGAGCTTTCCGGAGCTGCGCCGGTACCTCCGTCATATCCGGAGATCAGGATAACCTGGGCGCCTGCTTTGGCAACGCCGGCAGCTACGGTTCCCACACCTGCCTCAGAAACAAGTTTTACGGAAATACGTGCATATTTATTGGCATTTTTCAGGTCATAGATCAACTGGGCCAGATCCTCGATAGAATAAATATCGTGATGTGGCGGCGGAGAGATCAGACTTACCCCGGGGGTTGAATGTCTGGTCTTGGCGATCCATGGATATACCTTTCTGGCAGGAAGATGTCCCCCCTCTCCAGGTTTTGCTCCCTGAGCCATCTTGATCTGGATCTCTTTTGCGCTTACCAGATACCGGCTGGTAACGCCGAAACGAGCGCTGGCCACCTGTTTGATGGCAGAGCATCTGTCCACAGCAGTTCCTGCAGAATCCAGACGTTCTTCACTTTCTCCACCCTCGCCGGTGTTGGATTTTCCATGAAGCATATTCATGGCAATAGCCAGAGTCTCATGGGCTTCCTGGGAAATGGAGCCGTAAGACATAGCTCCGGTCTTAAACCGTTTTACAATGTCCTCTACACTTTCCACTTCTTCAATAGGGATTCCCTTTTCCGGGAAGTTAAAGTCCATTAAGGAACGGAGATTTCCGCTTCTCTCCTCGTCTACCATTTTTGTATATTCTTTAAACATGCCGTAATCTCCCATACGGGTAGATTTCTGCAGCATGTGGATAGTTGCAGGATTGTACCGGTGTTCCTCGCCGCCGCTTCTCATCTTATGCTTTCCAATGCTGTCCAGAGTGAGATCCACTGCTCTTCCAAGGGGATCGAAGGCTTTGGAATGAAGCTCATCCACGTTTTTGGCAATATCGTCCAGGGTAATTCCCCCTACACGGCTGACTGTGCCTGCAAAATATTTATCGATGACTTCCTGGGAAATACCGATAGCCTCAAAGATCTTTGCACCCTGATAGGACTGGATGGTGGAAATACCCATTTTGGAAGCAATCTTTACAATGCCGTGGATCACAGCGTAATTGTAATCATTTACTGCCGCATAATAGTCTTTGTCCAGCAGTTTTTCATCGATCAGCTCCTGGATCGTCTCCAGCGCCAGATATGGATTGACTGCACAGGCCCCATATCCAAGAAGGGTTGCAAAATGATGTACCTCTCTTGGTTCTCCGGATTCCAGGATCAGAGAAAGAGAAGTCTGTTTCTTGGTATCTACCAGATGCTGGTGTACCGCAGATACCGCCAGCAGAGAAGGAATGGGCACATGGTTCTCATCCACCCCTCTGTCGGAAAGGATCAGGATGTTGGCTCCGTCTTTATAGGCTTTATCCACCTCTACAAAGAGACGGCCAATGGCTCTTTCCAGCTTTGTACTCTTGTAGTAAGTAATAGGAACCACCGCTACCTTAAAGCCTTTTTCCTTCATGTTCTTGATCTTTAACAGGTCTGTATTGGTCAGGATCGGATTATTGATCTTCAGTACCTGGCAGTTTTCCGGCACTTCTTCCAGCAGGTTTCCGTCTTTTCCTACATAAACCGTGGTACTGGTAACAATCTCTTCACGGATGGCATCAATCGGCGGATTGGTAACCTGTGCAAAAAGCTGCTTAAAGTAATCAAAAAGAGGACGGTTTCTCTTGGACAGCACTGCCAGAGGGGTATCCACGCCCATGGCAGCAATGCCTTCACTGCCTTTTAAGGCCATTTCATAAATGGACTTTCTATATTCTTCATAAGTATATCCGAAAGTCTTCTGAAGTCTTCTTCTCTGCTCGGAAGTATATTCCTCCACCCGCATGTTAGGGATCTTCAGATCCTTCAGCTCGATGAGGTTGCTGTCCAGCCACTCGCCGTAAGGCTGGGCATTGGCATAAATCTCCTTGATCTCTTCATCGCTTAAAATCTTGCCTTTTACGGTATCTACCAGAAGCATTTTTCCAGGATGGAGTCTTTCTTTCAGAACAATCTCCTCTTCCGGTACAGGAAGAACACCCACCTCAGAAGCCAGGATCACATCACCGTTTTTCATAACATAATATCTGGAAGGACGAAGGCCGTTTCTGTCCAGTACAGCGCCCAGCAGATCGCCGTCTGAAAATACAATAGAGGCCGGACCGTCCCATGGCTCCATCATGGTTGCATAATACTGATAGAAATCCCGGATCTCCTGGGAAAGGGTCTGGTTGTTGGCCCAGGGTTCCGGAATGGTGATCATTACTGCCAGAGGCAGATCCATACCGCTCATTACCAGGAATTCCAGAGTGTTGTCCAGCATTGCTGAGTCAGAACCCTGACGGTTTACCACTGGAAGGACCTTGTGAAGCTGGTCTTTTAAGTGGGCAGACTCCATATTTTCTTCCCTTGCCTGCATTTTGTCCGCATTTCCCCGGATGGTATTGATTTCCCCGTTATGTACGATAAAACGGTTAGGATGGGCTCTCTCCCAGCTTGGGTTTGTATTGGTGCTGAATCTGGAATGGACAGTAGCGATAGCAGATTCATAGTCTTTATCCTGGAGATCCGCAAAGAAAGTGCGGAGCTGTCCTACCAGGAACATTCCTTTATATACAATGGTACGGCTGGACATAGAAACCACATAAGTATTATCGTTACTCTGCTCGAAGACTCTCCGGGCAATATACAGCTTCCGGTCAAAATCCAGTCCTTTTTCTACATTTTCCGGTTTTTTAATAAAGGCCTGCATGATATGAGGCATACACTCTTTGGCCTTGTGTCCCAGAACATCCGGATATACAGGAACCTCACGGAAACCTAAAAGCTCCAGTCCCTCTTTCTCCACAATGATCTCAAACATCTTCTTAGCCTGGTTTCTTTTCAGTTCATCCTGAGGGAAGAAAAGCTGGGCAATACCATATTCTCTCTCTCCTCCCAGATCGATCCCCATTTTTTTACAGACCTTGGAAAAGAATTTATGAGAAATCTGAAGAAGGATTCCCACGCCGTCTCCTGTCTTTCCCTCTGCATCTTTTCCGGCTCTGTGTTCCAGGTTCTCCACGATATGGAGTGCTCTCTCCACCGTCAGATGGCTCTTGATTCCCTTGCTGTTTACCACTGCGCCGATTCCACAGTTGTCATGTTCAAAGGCGGGACTGTACAGTCCCTGTTGTTGTTCTCTCATCACATTTTCCTCCCTATCTGTTTCTTTTTCCTCTTCCATACTCGTCTGCTGCTTTTACGAATCCTCGGAACAGCGGATGGGCACGGTTTGGTCTGGATTTCAATTCCGGATGCCCCTGAGTTCCAATGAAGAAGGGGTGATCCTTCAGCTCTATCATTTCCACGATCCGTCCATCAGGGGAAAGACCTGCCATGGTCATTCCATGTTCTTCCAGAGCAGACCGGTAGTCGTTGTTTACTTCATAGCGGTGTCTGTGACGCTCGGAAATTTCTTTTGCTCCGTATAATTCATATGCCTTTGTTCCCTCTTTCAGCACACAGGGATAAGCTCCCAGACGGAGGGTTCCTCCGATATTTTCCACGCCGTTCTGTTCCGGCATAAGATAGATCACCGGGTGCATGGTGTCAGGATTCAGTTCTGCGCTGTTGGCGTCCTTAAAACCGGCTACATTTCTGGCAAATTCTACAATAGCCATCTGCATGCCCAGACAGATTCCCAGGAATGGAATCTTGTTTTCCCTGGCATATTTTACAGCCTGGATCTTTCCTTCCGTTCCTCTGTGTCCAAAGCCTCCCGGGATCAGGATTCCGTCTACCCCTTCCAAAAGCGCCTGGCAGCCCTGGCTCTCGATTTCTTCTGAGTCTACCCAACGGATATTGACGTTTACCCGGCTGGCGATACCGCCGTGTTTTAAAGCTTCTACCACACTTAAGTAAGCGTCATGAAGCTGGATATATTTCCCTACGATAGCGATTTCTGTCTCGGACTGGGGATTCCGCAGGTTCTCCACCATAGCCGTCCAGTCTGTAAGGTCCGGTTCCGGGCATGGGATATGAAGACATTCACAGACCACCTGAGCCAGATGTTCTTTTTCCATAGCCAGAGGGGCCTCATACAGGTATTCCACATCCAGATTCTGGAGTACATGATTGGGCGGTACATTACAGAACAGTGCGATCTTGTCTTTCAGCTCATCAGACAGCCGATACTCCGAACGGCATACCAATACATCCGGCCACAGACCCATACTCTGAAGTTCTTTTACACTGGCCTGAGTAGGCTTGGTCTTCAGCTCTCCGGAAGCTTTCAGATAAGGTACCAGGGTCACGTGGATCAGCACTGCGTTTTCCTTTCCCACATCATGCTGGAACTGACGGATGGCTTCCAGGAAAGGCTGGCTCTCAATATCTCCTGCAGTTCCTCCCACTTCTATAATCGCAATCCGGTCTTCCTCAGGGGTTTTTCCTCTGTAAAACCGGCTTTTGATCTCATTGGTAATGTGAGGGATGACCTGTACCGTGCCGCCGCCATAATCCCCGTGACGTTCCTTCTGAAGCACTGTCCAGTAAATTTTTCCCGTAGTCACATTTGAATTTTTATCCAGGCTTTCATCAATAAATCTCTCATAATGTCCCAAGTCCAGATCTGTCTCTGTGCCGTCGTCAGTAACAAAGACTTCTCCATGCTGGATAGGGTTCATAGTGCCCGGGTCCATATTAATGTAAGGGTCAAACTTCTGCATGGTCACCTGATACCCTCTTGCTTTCAAAAGCCTTCCCAGAGAGGCAGCCGTGATCCCTTTACCCAGGCCTGAGACCACTCCTCCGGTTACGAATACATATTTTACCATCACATTTTCCTCCTGATTTTTCCATACAAATGAAAAAAGCGTCAGAATCTCCTCAACAGAAATTCTGACGCCTTCGTCATAACTTTATTCATAACTGCTGTCTACTATAACCGATTTTTTTCATTTTGTAAATCCCTGTTTTGAAAAAATTTTTATAACTGAAATTTCTGGATACTCTGGCGAAACTCTCTGTTTTCTCCGTGGCAGCTCACCACAAGAGGTTTCTCCAGTCCCAGGGCAAATACTCCTAATATAGATTTTCCGTCTACTACGGCGCTGTTATAGGCCAGGTCCACATCGAAGTCACATTTCCTTGCCGCCCGGACAAATTCCTTTACATCGTCCGGCTTTTTCAGACATATCTTCATATCTTCCATAAAAACAACCTCCTGCTTTATACTATGATGCCAGGATTTTTCAGGTCATAGCGCTCATGACTGCCTGCAGACATTGCAGACATATGGCATCATAAGGATATCTAAGTATCCCCTGCTCCCGGCTTTTTTAAACAGAAAGGAAAAAGAATTTTAAAAAATTTCAAAAAAGGGATTGACATTTTTCTTTCCCTGAGTATATACTACACAACGTAAAGCAAAGGCGCTTTGGATAGAGATATCCAGGGCGCTTTTTCTATTTCTATGGAAAACAGATTCTGCAAAAGGAATCTGTAGGAAAGGAGCATACTATGAAAAAAGATATTCCTGCTTTATACGGAAGCCTGGTATTTAATGATAAGGTCATGAGAAACAAACTTCCGAAAGATGTTTACAAAGCTCTTAAGAAAACCATTGAGAACGGCACCCATCTGGAGCTGGAAGTAGCAAACTCTGTGGCAGTTGCCATGAAAGAGTGGGCCGTAGAGAACGGCGCTACCCATTTTACACATTGGTTCCAGCCTATGACAGGCTTTACCGCTGAAAAACATGACAGCTTTATCTCCCCCACTTCAAACGGAGAAGTGATCATGGATTTTTCCGGAAAAGAACTTGTGAAAGGCGAGCCGGATGCGTCCAGCTTCCCTTCAGGCGGACTGAGAGCTACCTTCGAAGCCAGAGGATACACCGCATGGGATCCTACCTCTCCGGCCTTTATCAAAGACGGAACCCTGTATATTCCTACAGCTTTCTGTTCCTACGGCGGAGAAGCTCTGGATAAGAAAACTCCTCTGCTCCGCTCCATGGAAGCCCTGAGCAATGAGGCAGTAAAGATCCTGCACATTCTGGGCAATACAGCCGTAACTCATGTTTCCACCACCATCGGACCAGAGCAGGAATATTTCCTTGTAGATAAAGATTTATACAAACAGCGCCGTGACCTGGTTTTCTGCGGAAGAACTTTAATGGGAGCTTCCGCACCCAGAGGACAGGAAATGGAAGATCACTACTTCGGCGCTCTGAAGCCAAGAGTTGCCGCTTATATGCATGACCTGGATGAAGAGCTGTGGAAGCTGGGAATCCCTGCTAAGACAAAACACAACGAAGTAGCTCCTTCTCAGCATGAACTGGCGCCTATCTTTGATACCGCCAACGTGGCCGTTGACCACAACCAGCTGACCATGGAGATCATGAAAAAAGTGGCAGATAAACACGGCCTTGCCTGCCTGCTCCATGAAAAACCCTTTGAAGGCATCAACGGAAGCGGCAAGCACAACAACTGGTCTATCTCTACAAATACAGGAGAAAACCTGTTAGATCCGGGAAAAACGCCGGATCAGAATATCCAGTTCCTGGTATTCCTGATGGCGGTTATCAAAGCCGTGGACGAATATGCAGATCTGATGCGTGTTTCCGCAGCCAGCGCCGGAAATGACCACAGGCTGGGCGGCAACGAAGCCCCGCCGGCTATCGTATCCATTTTCCTGGGAGATGAACTGACCGCAGTTCTGAAATCTATTGAAGAGGATACTTACTTTGACGAGCATCAAAGCGTACAGCTGGAGACCGGCGCACATGTGCTTCCTCATTTTATGAAAGATAACACGGACAGAAACCGTACTTCACCTTTCGCCTTTACCGGAAACAAATTTGAGTTCCGTATGCTTGGTTCCTCTGCTTCTGTGGCAACACCAAATATTATCCTGAACACAGCTGTGGCAGAAGCCCTGTCTCAGTTCGCCAAAGAGCTGGAAGGAACTGCACCGGAAGATATGGAGCATGCTGTACATGAACTGATCAAACGTGCCATTAAGAAACATAAAAAAGTAATCTTCAACGGAAACGGCTACACAGAAGAGTGGGTGGAAGAAGCCAAAAAAAGAGGTTTATACAATCTGGAATCTACTCCTGACTGCCTCCCTCAGTTTATCTCTGACAAGAACGTGGAGCTTTTCACAAAGCATCACATCTTTACAAAAGAAGAAATCTTCTCCCGTTACGAGATTCTTCTTGAGAACTATGTAAAAACCATCGGCATTGAGGCAAAGACCATGAAGGAAATGCTGACCAAAGACTTCCTTCCTGCAGTAAGCAGCTATGCAGCTTCTGTGTCAGACAATGCTCTGGCCATGAAAGCGCTGGCACCTTCTGTACCTACCGCTTCTGCTGAAAGTCTGGTTTCTTCTCTGGGGGATGCCTACGAAAAGATTTCATCTGCTCTGTCTACACTGGATGAAGAAATCCAGGAGATCGATAAAAAAGGCTCCATGCAGGAATCTGCAGACTACTGCCATAAGACAGTTCTCGCTACTATGGATGAGCTGCGGGCAGCCGCCGATGAAGCCGAAGCAAAAATTCCGGATGAGGAGCTTCCATATCCTACCTATGATGCTCTCCTCTTCTCCGTGTAAAGGAGCCTACTCCAAATGGAACTGGATGCACAATATGAAATAAAAGAAGCCTGCGGCGTTTTCGGTATCTATGATTTTTCCGGAAACGACGTAGCGCCTTCCATCTACTACGGACTCTCTGCTCTCCAGCACAGAGGGCAGGAGTCCTGCGGCATTGCCGTAAGCGACACCAAAGGACCTAAGGGAAATATTGATTCCCACAAAGGCATGGGACTGGTCAGCGAGGTATTTAAAGAAGAAAATCTCCACAGCCTCCATGGCAATCTGGGAATCGGACATGTGCGGTACTCCACCACAGGAGCCACCACTCTGGCCAACGCCCAGCCTCTGGTGCTGAACTATGTAAAGGGAACTCTGGCTCTGGCCCACAACGGAAACCTGGTCAACGCCCAGGAACTGCGGGATCATCTGGAGAAAAACGGCGCCCTCTTTCATACCACTACTGATTCAGAGGTGATCGCCTACTGTATCGCAAGAGAACGTATAACCTCTAAGACTGTAGAAGAGGCTATCCTGAAAACAGCCGGTATGATCCGGGGAGCTTACGGTCTGGTCATCGCCAGCCCCAGAAAGCTCATCGGCGTCCGGGATCCCCTTGGTCTGAAACCTTTGTGTCTTGGAAAGAGAGACAACGCCTATATCCTGGCTTCTGAAAGCTGCGCCCTCCAAAGCGTTGGTGCTGAATTTGTCCGGGATATCCGCCCCGGCGAGATTATCACTATTACAGAACAGGGGATTTCTTCTGACTATACGCTCTGTCAGGAAAAGAAAGCTCACTGTATCTTTGAATATATTTATTTTGCAAGGCTGGACAGCACCATGGATAATATTAATATCTATGACGCCCGAATCCGGGCAGGAGCCGCTCTGGCAAAATCCTATCCGGTGGAAGCAGATCTGGTCTGCGGGGTTCCGGACTCCGGTATTCCCGCAGCAAAAGGCTTCTCAGAGGCTTCCGGGATCCCCTTCGGCCTTGCTTTCTATAAAAACAGCTATGTAGGCAGGACCTTTATCAAACCTACTCAGAAAGAGCGGGAAAACAGCGTCCGCCTTAAGCTCAATGTTTTGGAGTCTGTGGTAAAAGGAAAGCGTATCGTATTAGTGGACGACTCTATCGTCCGGGGCACCACCATCGCCAATCTGATTCATATGCTGAAAAAGGCAGGGGCCGTAAGCGTCCATGTGCGGATCAGTTCACCCCCCTTTTTATATCCCTGCTATTTTGGCACGGATATACCATCCAACAAGCAGTTGATCGCCTCTTCCCATTCCACAGAAGAAATCTGTTCCATGATCGGGGCAGATTCTCTGGGATACATGAAAATCGAAGACCTTCAGTCCATGGTAGGAGACCTTCCTATCTGTAAGGCCTGCTTTGATAATCAGTATCCCATGAAGATCCGGTAATCAGGGAAATGATACCCCGTCATTTTCCGATTACATATATCACATTTTTCTTTATTTTAGCCAGCAGCAGGCCAGAGATATACATCTGGCGGCTGCAACAAAGCTGGGCGGCGCCCCAAAGATATTCAGGCGTATCGGCGGGGCTCCGTTCAGAAAAAAGAAGCAGATCATACAGGCTTTCCTCCTATATGTCTGCTTCTTTTTTAAATGATATAATTATTTCCTGCCTGGTCGCTCCAGTCCAGAAGATCCTCCAGAGTATATCCTTCTGTCACTTCCCGGATAGCTTTGTCCAGCTTTTTCCAGAAAATCAAAGTCACGCAGTCAGCCGCTCTGGGACATGGATTTACTTCTCCCTCCAGGCATTCTACCGGGGCAAGGCTGCCTTCCGTCAGTCTCAGGATATCCCCCAGAGGATATTCCTTTGGCTTTCTGGCAAGCCGATATCCTCCCTGAGGCCCCCGGATGCTTTTTACATATCCGGCCTTGACCAGAACCGCCACGATCTGCTCCAGATATTTTACAGAAATTTCCTGTCTGGCCGCTATGTCCCGGATCCTTACTGGCTCTCCCGTATCATGGACTGCGATATCCAGCATCAGGCGGAGCGCATATCGTCCTTTCGTTGAAATCTTCATCTTATCCCTCAAAAAGCGGCGTAGAATAATACCTGTCCCCGCTGTCCGGCAGAATCACTACAATAGTCTTTCCCTTGTTTTCCGGTCTCTTTGCTATTTCAATAGCCCCGTGAAGGGCTGCTCCAGAGGAAATCCCCACCAGAATCCCTTCTTTATGAGCCAGAAGTTTGGCTGCAGCAAAGGATTCTTCACTTCCCAGAGTGAGGATCTCATCATAAATCTGGGTATTCAGAGCTTTGGGAACAAATCCTGCGCCGATTCCCTGAAGCTTGTGGGGCCCTGCCGCTCCTCCCGAAAGCACTGGAGAATCCGAAGGCTCCACGGCAACTACCTTCACCTGGGGATTCTTAGATTTCAGATATTCTCCGGTTCCGGTGATGGTGCCGCCGGTTCCCACCCCGGCCACAAAAATGTCCACCTTTCCATCCGTGTCTTCCCAGATCTCCGGACCAGTGGTCTTTCTGTGTGTCTCCGGATTAGCCGGATTCTCAAACTGGCGGGTAAGGAAACTTCCGGAAATCTCTTTTGACAGCTCTTCTGCCTTCTCAATAGCTCCTATCATTCCCCTGGCTCCCTCAGTAAGAACAATCTCCGCTCCATAAGCCTTCAGGATATTTCTCCGCTCTACACTCATGGTCTCCGGCATAGTCAGGATCAGACGATAACCTTTGGAAGCTGCAATGGCAGCCAGACCGATACCTGTGTTTCCTGAAGTAGGCTCAATGATCGTTGCGCCAGGCTTTAAAAGCCCTTTCTCCTCTGCATCTTCGATCATGTTTTTGGCAATCCTGTCCTTCACACTGCCTGCCGGGTTCAGATATTCCAGCTTGACCAGAACTCTGGCTTCCAGACCCTCTTCTCTCTCAATGTTCCGGATCTCCATAAGAGGAGTCCTTCCGATTAACTCCTGTACACTCGTATAGATTTTTCCAGCCATAAAATACCGCCTTTCTTATACTTACTTCACCAGACAGCAAGTCCATCAGGCATATCCGCCCTTATGCTGCTGTTGCAGGTGTGTTTTTATTTCCTACTAAATCTATAGGAATTATATATTATGCACAGTTCTTTGTCAATCTCTTTTCATGAAAATAATATCCGTCTGGCATAGTATTTTTTCCATGTCTGTTTCTACTTGAAACACTGCCGATTTCCGTCTTATAATAAAATATACCTCCGTACATAAGGGTATACTCTCAGAAAGGACGGTTATCTGCTATGAAAAATATACATATCGTATCCATTGTGGGACTTGGATCCATCGGCTCTTATTTTGCGGAAAAAATACAGCCTGTATTAAAAGACAACCTGCGTATCATCGCAGGAGGCCGGCGAAAAGAACAACTGGAAAAAGAAGGAAGGATCATCAACGGCCATCAACGTTTCTTTCACCTTGTCTCGCCTGAAGAAAACACAGGCTATTCGGATCTTGTCCTTATCTGTTCCAAAATGACCGGCTTAAAACAGGCTCTGAAAGACGCCGGAAATCAAATAGGCCCGGAAACCATCATCCTGACTCCCCTGAACGGGGTAGAAAGCGAGGAAGTCGCCGCCTCCATGTATGGCCGGGATCAGGTTTTATACTCTCTTATGCGGGTCAGCAGTGTAAAATCCGGAAATCAGATAACCTTTGATCCGGAAGTCTCTTATATAGAATTCGGAGAGCAGATCAATGACCCCAATGCTCTTTCCCCGAAAGTACAGAAAGTCAAAGAATTTTTTGACCTGGCTGCCATACCTTCTGTAATACGGCCTGATATGCTCCGGGCCATCTGGGAGAAATATGTCTGCAATGTAAGCGAAAATCAGGTCTCCGCAGTTCTCAATATCCCCTTCGGGGCATGGGGAGCCTGCACAGACGCCGACAGGCTGCGGCTCCTCACCGCCAGAGAGGTTATACAGATCGCACGGAAAAAAGGAATTCCCATAGAAGAAAATTATGCCGAAAAGCATCTGGACCGTCTCAAAAAACTTCCCCCTGGCAACACGCCATCCACCCTTCAAGATCTCCTGGCCGGCCGCAAAACAGAGGTGGAAATGTTCGCAGGCACCATCCTGCGCATGGGAAAAGAGCTGGATATACCCACACCCTTTAATGAATTTCTCTATCACGCCATACGGGTCTTAGAAGCCAAAAATGAAGGAAAGATCCCCGGTTCCCGGGGCGGAGCCTTCTCCTGATCTCTCCCTGTTTCCAAAAGGAGCAGTCCTATGAATCATACTTCAGGAATATTTATAGATTTTATGCGAATTTGTCGAGCATAGCTTTGAGACTATAGGCTCAAAGCAGCGCAGACTGAGCAGTAAAATCTATAAATATTCTCGATTTTGATTCATGGGACTGCTCCTTTTGCTCCCTGTCTGAGACATAGTGAAAGGCCCGGAAACAAGTCTTCCTCCGACTGTTCCCGGGCCTTTCTTAAATGGGAAAAGCTATGGCATTATTTATCCTTCAATGGAAATATATTTCTTCTCTTCTACTTTCTTTGGATTCTCTTTCGGAACTGTCAGTTTCAGAATACCATCCTCAAACTTTGCATGGATGTCTTCCTGCTGCACATCCTCGCCTACATAGAAGCTTCTGCTCATGGTTCCTGTATAACGCTCCCTGCGGATGTATTTGCCTTCTTTGTTCTGCTCGTCGTTGTTTGCACCTTTGGTAGCGCTGATGGTCAGATAACCGTTCTCCAGTTTTGCAGTAACTTCTTCTTTCTTAAATCCTGGAAGATCAATGTCCAGTTCATAAGCATTGTCTGTCTCTTTGACATCTGTCTTCATAATGTTCTTTTCAGTCTTTCCATAGACCGGGGTTCTTCTGAAAAATTCTCTCTCAAATGGGAAATCCATAAAATCATCAAATAAACTTTCTCCAAAAATACTAGGTACTAACATAAGTCATATCTCCTTTCAATAGACATCATATTATTTATTTTAGCACTTTGGGAAAACCGAAGTGTTGTTTTCGGAACTCGGGAACCTTTCTTTTATCTCTCTTCCTTTGTTCTATATGTAATATAGCACGTATTGTTAGCACTGTCAAGAGGTGAGTGCTAATTTTTTCTATATTTTTTTGCAAACCCTGTAAAATCAATGGTTTGCAAGCATTTTCCACTCTTGAAATTGTCATTTTTCTTAGGTTTGACACCAATTTGACACCATTTTTTTCTTTTATGGTGTCAGAAGTTCACTGCCATACTATCCAACTTTGCTATCTCGTTTTCAATTCTTGCTCTGTCGCCCAAATGGTTATACACTTCCATAGTCACATCAAAATGAGCGTGTCCCATGATGTACTGCAATACCTTAATGTCCATACGGCACTCTGCCATTCTTGTGCAGGCTGTGTGTCGCATAACATGAGCGGAAACCTTTGGAAGCAGTTCTGCTTTCCTGTGTTCTTTCTTTGCCTTTTGGACTTCCGCTTTGTTATAAGCGTCCACAATGTTATACAATACACTGTTTACACCATAAGGCATAAGCGGTCTGCCGGATTTAGCAGTGAAAACAAAACCAGAATATCCGTCCACCTCAAAAGACTTATCTTTCGCCAGCATGAAGTTGATTTTTCTCTGTTCTTCAAATGCTTTCTGTACTTCCTGCGTCATAGGTATCACACGAATACCAGAGTCCGTCTTTGGCGTAGAAATATGGAAGCGACAGCCGTCTCCTAAATTCTTGTAAATAAGCTGGTGGTCTACATTCAAACGTCTTGCTCTCGTGTCCACGTCTTTCCATGTAAGACCGATCAGCTCTCCACATCTTAACCCTGTACCTATCATAATCGTAAGCATAGGATAATAGGTATTGTAGACATTGCTCTGCTTCACAAAATCAATGAGCTTTTCCTGTTGCAAGATTGTCAACGCCACACGTTCTTCTGCTGGTCTGCCATAATCACTGATAGAACCTTTTGCCGGATTTTTACGGATAATATCATCATCAACCGCCATTTCCAACGCAGGAAAAATCATGTTGTTAATATACTTGATAGTAGAATGAGCATATCCAGCTTTGGACAATTTTGAATAGTAGGATTTAATGTGAGAGGGTAACATCTGGACAACCTTAATATTGCCGATTTCATCTTTCACCCGATTATTCCATACACGAATGTAATTTACTCGTGTAGGCTCTTTCAGTTCACGGGTCGCCATATATCGCTCGAACAAGGTATTTAACGTCATTTTCTTGATTGCGCTGTCAGTCAAAATGTTATCGTCCATATCCTTTGCAATCTTTTTTTCTTTCTCTCTAAGCTCTGGTAAATCCTGTGCGTAGATTGTGCGACGTTTTCCTGTCCTTATATCTGTGAAGCGATAGCTGTATCTGCCGTCATTACGCCAGCTTTCGCCCTCTCTTAATTTTCTCCCTTTCGGGTCTTTTCTGCTAACTGCCATGAGAACCATTCCTTTCTTGTAGCTCTCTTTTCATGTTCTCACAGCGTGGTTTGCCTATGGATAATTATACCATATTTCCGTAAGAACATAAATAGAAAACCGTCCTATTCTGCAAGGTAAAGCAGATATTTTTTGACCCTTTCCACGGAGTAAAGAACCCTGCGACCTATGACAATTTTTGCTTCTGCCTGCTCACCGATTTTCCTTGCCGTAGCATGACCGCATGAGAGCATAGCAGAAAGCCCCTCTATATCAACAGTAATCGGCTGGCTGGTTTTTCGTTCTTTTGTCTTGTTCATATATCAGCAAAATAAGCATATCAGTATCACTTATTTTGCAACACCCCCTTTCCTGTATTTTTAGAAGCAGACAGACGGCTCTGGAAAAGCTCCGCTGGTATCTCAACCAATCTCATTCCTATGAGCAAAACCACCTCTGGGACGTATCATTATCCTGTGAATACAGGTCATGGCGGGGCGACTTTTCCAAAGGTCGCTCTCGGATCACTGCGTGGGTCGCTCGCTTTCTTTTGGAAAGGTCATGGCGTACAGTCCCCGTGGCTCGCTGTATCACAAACGTATCTGTCTGCTTTATTCAGTTGTCAAAGAACAGTGGCGAAAGCTATAGGCTCTCATGTGTAAAAGCAGAGGGCAGGACAGGAAAGAGGGGATTGCAACAAATCATGCCCTGCCATAATTGCTTTATTCTTCTATTGGCACAGTACCGATATCGAAGTCTAAAATCATTTTGATAATAGCTTCTCTGATACGCCCTTTAAGCTCCATATCTACTACGATATAAACATTACCGTATTCATCATACAGAGGACGCAAACAGCATTTTGATATGTACGGGTCATAAAATGCCAGTATTCTTTCAATAGACTGTTCATTTCCGTCCACAGCAGATGAAATAAGTCGGTAAGGTGGAAGCTTGTACCCTTTTTTCATGTTTTATTCACGCTCCTTTGTCAGTGTTTTCTTTAAATTTTGTAAAGCTCTGTAACGGTTTTTAAAAACTCCTGCTCTGGAAATTTTCTGTGCTTTTGCAATTTCTGTATCGCTCATTTCCAGAAAGTAGTACATCAGAAGATTTTCACGGTTACGTTCCGATAATTGCTTTAATGCTTCTGAAAGTTCTTCATCAAGCACTCGGATTTCAACACCGCATACCTCAAACACGGTATAGTCACTCATGTACTCGTCCCATACAGCCAGCTTTTCAACAACGATTTCTGGAAGCTCACAGAAAGGAATTTCTTTATCCTTACGACGTTTTAATTCCTTTTTATAATTCCAGATAACGCCTTTAACAGTACGTTTGAGCTTACAGTCAAACTGACACTGGATTGTTTTTT
Organism: Blautia sp. An46; assembly: GCF_002161645.1. NCBI lineage: Bacteria > Bacillati > Bacillota > Clostridia > Lachnospirales > Lachnospiraceae > Blautia > Blautia sp. An46. The sequence goes on from NZ_NFIF01000017.1 coordinate 31,460, forward strand.
GGAAGTCAGACGGTTTCATCATCTCACCCCCTCTCTGTCCAGACGTAAAAGGTATCTATCCCTCTTTCCGCCCCACATCGGTACAGGAGTGGGTGATTTGCTAACCTGTATAAGAAAGAAATTCAAAAAAATATTGAACTTCTCATAAATAACAAAAACAGTCAATCAGCACATGAATGTACCAACAGACTGTTTTTGTTATGTTTACGATATGAATTTTTAACTCATGTTTAAGGTGTACTGACTGGATAACCATTGTAAGGCGGTTATTCAGTTGTGAATACTGGCGTATTCGCTGATACGCAATCATAGTACAACCCCCTTATTCAGAGCTGTACCGTGAGTGAAAAAGAAAAGGACAGCTCTGGTTATCCAAAACCGTCCTAATCAAATTGAAAGACATGGAAAAAGATATTACCCTAGAACGGTTTTTTTTATTTACCGTCAAGGTAATATTGATGTGAACTAATAACGCATAATATATGTGTTTTTAACACATTCTAATCATGTGCCATGAAGTATAAACTCATGACAGGTGATTTAAAATGAGGAAAAAGAAAGATACTCACAGCTTTGATTTCCGTCCGTTGGGACTGGCAATCAGAGAAGCGAGAGAGAAAGCTGGGCTTTCCCGTAATGACTTAGGCGATAAGGTCTTTTACGGAGAACGTCATATCGCAGATATTGAGAATATAGGGAAACACCCCAGCTTCCAGTTATTTCATGATTTAGTGACAATGTTCCATATCTCTGTTGATGAATACTTCTATCCGCAGGAGAAAGCGGAAAAATCTACAATCCGCAGACAGATAGACGTATCGCTTGATAAACTGACAGATGAAGAACTCAAAATCATTCAAGGAACGATTGACGGTATCATGAAATACAAGGGAACGGGAAGCAAATAGGCTTCTCGTTTTCTTTTTCCTCTCATAAGCTATCCTGCTGATCTGCTCCGCAGAAAGCAGGATTTAATGAAAAGAGCCAATAATCTGCAAGAGTAATTCTTACAAACTATCGGCTCTGCGTCTTAGCGTCTGGCTCTTTAATAATGGTTATTTGCATTTTTTGTATGTTGATTAAATTTTCTTGCTTACATTTTGGACAATAAAGCGGATAATTTATCAAAACAGTATCTTCTCTAATTTTGTTACGGGTTTTAGCCCCGCAAACAGGGCATAATATCCATTCATATTTTTTCACATTTCTTCTCCCCAATCATTCTCTTATAGCCCATTTAATGACTTATTGATGTACAAGAAAATAGGCATTAGAAGTAAAATAATTCCAGAACTAATCATAATCCATTGCAAGGAAATAATGTCTGCTAAAGGACCGAAAACTACCATACCAAACGGATAGCAAATAGCATACATCGCTCCCATGAAGCCAAATATTCGCCCCTGCATTGAAACATTCGTATTTTCTTGAAGTAAGGTAGTAATTGTTGTTTGTATTATCGTTAAAGCAACACCATAACAAATCATAAAAATAAGATACAGTAAAAAAATTTGAGTTATGCCCATACCTATTGCCATTATTCCAAATACAGCTAAACCACTGAACATAGTTTTACTACGTTTATGAAAACCGCCCCATACACTCATTAACAACCCGCCAACAACCATACCGCCAAATCCACATATTTCAACGGCAGTCAGATACCAGTATGTATCACCATATATTCTACTTACCAATAGTCCAGATAGATAGCCTGCTGGAACACATAGAAAAGTAAATATTCCATATATCATCAATAAGATACCAATATTTTTTTGCGAGAATACATAGTTAATTCCACTTTTCATATCCGATAAAATAGGAGATGAAGTGATTTTTTTGTCTTGCTTAGGCAATGATATACAAGCAAACAATGCAATCCCTACTATTGCAGTCAAAATATCAATCAACAATGTATTCTGCAATGTTCCAACAGATAAAACTATCCCTGCGACAGCAGGAGCAGAAAATTGAACAACTGATTGCATGGTTGCATTGATACCATTATAACGCATTAAATTTTCTGCTGGTACAAGTTGCGGGATAACAGCATTAACAGCGGGTGACTGTATTCCAGCACCAATAGAACGAAGAATAGACATTACTATCAGTAAGCTAAGTAGTACGATTTCTATTGATATATAAGGCATAATAAGTATCATGCTAAATGTGACAATCGCTATTCCTAAATCAGCACCTATGATAAGAAATTTGCGATTATAACGGTCAGCCCAAACTCCACCTACAAACGAAACAAGAAATTGTGGTAAATAGGAACATACTGAAAAAACAGCTACCCATGCACCGCTGGTTGTATGAAGTGTTACATACCATACGATTGCCATTTGAACTATTTGAGAGCCAAATAATGTAATACTTTGACTGATAAGAAAAAGAATAATTTTCTTCTTCCAAGTATCCTGTGCTTGTTGCATTTTACACTTCCTCCTTATCTTTTGGTGGAAGCACAAAGCGTTGAGTAGGATACCCATATTCAGTAAGCAACTCTCGTTCCGCAAAACCAAGACGCAAATATTCTTCACGATAGCCTGTATCTGCTTTATCGCCCTCTCGATATGTAGTTAAACTAATCTCTTTTCCTGCAAGAAGTTCATCTACAAGTTTATCAAGGAAAACCTTTTCAATCCCCAAATTTCGATATTGTGGGTGAACTGCCAGAAAATCAATACTTCCTGCTTCTGCTGAAAATCCCATTATACCGATTGCCATGCCTTCATCTCTTAAAATTAAGGCTCTTTTATCAGCCATATAGAAAGTCAATTTTTCAATATAGTCATCTTCGTCTAAACAGGGATAGCCATCAACAGTTAAATGAACTAATTCCATCCAGTCATTTATATCTTTGATAGTTGCAAATTGTATATCATCTTTTGTAAAATCCATTTTTATCGGCTCTTTACTTAAATGAATTTCTAACTGTAAAGGATAAAATTCTTCAGCTATTCTAAAATCAGCAGGAGTCATTTTATACATTGCTTTAAAAATGCTTGTAAATGCTTGTTGACTTTCATAACCACTGATAAGTGCGATTTCTATAATCGGTCTTTTAGAAAAAACCAGTAACTTAGCCGCTTCTGTAAGCTGTCTCCTTTGAACATATTCATGTATTGTCAACCCAACTATCTTTGTAAATATACGGTGTAAATGATATTTAGAGTAATGTAGAGCGGTTGCAACTGTTTCCAAATCCAGCTTGTTATCTAAATTATTTTCTATATATCGAATTGCCTGTGAAACAATATACACTGCTTGTCCTTGCATTTGCACTCCCTCCTTTCCGAGGAAACAGTATAGCATGATAAAATTATCCAGTTTTCATCATTCTTGCTATTTTCAATGTATCAAAATTATCATGCTGATCTGCTTTGCAAGGAAGCATGATAATTATTTAAAATTTCGTTTTGGCTGTGATTGTGTAAATATATTCCTCTGGTGTAGGCGTTTTGTTCCCAAAATATCGCTTGAAGTTCGCCTGTACCTCTGGGTCTGTACTGTTCATAACTTCGTCAATCGTAGCCTGTATTTCTGCCCTTAGTTCCGACACAGGGACACCGCTTAATTTTGCTCCATATTTTAACATCTTTTTTACATCACGTTTTTTCAATCCTATCATAAGCTCTCCTTTGTATTTAAAAAGGGTACAACTACTTTCAACCACTCGTCAGGTAAATATATTGCTAAATATCCATGATTATATCCTTTAGCTTCGTATATTTGACATGAAGGAACTAATTTTTTAAAGAGTTGTGCCGACTCCTTTACACATTTCATTTCTTTTGAACCATAACAATACATAATTTGTGCTTTCGTTTTGGAAATATCTTTTTTTAATTGATATTCCGCCATGTATGTACGATACATAGTATAAAGCGTATTTCTCTTTAATAAGGGCATATCATGTATATAATAATTTTCAATTTCTTTTGGAAATCTCATATTAGGAGACAATCGTAGCAAAACCATTTGACATTTGCACGAAAATCTACTAAACATCAATCCCCCAAAAAACTTTACTGTAGCAATACAGAATTTTTCCAATTTAGGTTGTGGATAACAAATACTTCCATCTATGATAGCCTTTTGACAAATATCAGCTTTAAGAGAAAGCATTTCTATCACAATCTGCCCACCTAAAGATACACCACAAAGAAAAAAAAGCTGTCCATTACAATTTCGATTTATATACGAGATTAGTTTTTGAGCACTATCTGTTGTAGAGACATATTCTGTATTATACTCTTCTCCATGCCCGTCTAATGTTGGCAGAATAACATGATATTCTTTAGACAATACTTTTGCTTGTCTTAAATAATTCCACCATGAATTTCCACCGCCATGAATTAACATAATATGCGGATTTTCTTTATCTCCGAACTCATGAAATTTCATTTACATTCCTCCTCAAAAATCTGTTCTGTAATATTTTCTAATAGCTTTTTTACTGTACTTTCAATTTCTTCTTTAACTAACAAATCGCTATTTTGCAAACAAAGATTAACAAGCTGTATAAAATTTATAACAGCATTAAAGTTAATATTTTTTTTTGGTTTATCTATATACATAATATTTTTTTTCATAGAAGTTCGTATGTTTTCAAAAGGTTGGCTTCTATCCGCTCTTAAAAGAATAGTCGTTAAGTCATCTCTCGATAAATATCGAAAAATATTACTTTCATCTTTCAGAAAAAAGAATGAATATAAATCTATAAATTCAGATTTTGTTATTTTTCCATTACATTCTAAAATTTTAAAAAATCGATTTTGCAAGTTGTGTTGCGAATCTTCCATAATAGATAATATTAAATCTTCTTTTGAGTTATAAAAATTGTAAAATGTACCTGTTGATATACCCGTCATTTTTGCTAACTCTCTAATATTAAGCTGTCTATATCCTTTTTCCCTAATTAAATCAATACAATTTTGTTTTATAATTTTATACAAATACTGTTTCCTTGTTTCCGAAAAAATTTTAGGCATATTTTTCTCCTTTAAGTGATAAAATGAACGATATGTTTATATGTTCATTTTATCACTTTCTAGAATTTATTACAACTATATTTTTAAGTACAAGCTAAAACCTTAATTTATAATTTTCCAGTTGCTATCCTTATGAAGCGTCAGCACATATTGTGAAATCTGTGTCGCTTTTGTCTGATTGTCAATGAACTTCACCGCAACGCTTACTTTCACGTTGTCGCCGTCAGCCGTGAATACAGGATTGACAAGCTCAGAAAAGAGATAGTCCCCGTTTATCGGTTCAAGGGTGTTTCCCTCTACATAGTAGGCAAGCTCCTTGTCCGTTGCGGTCGGGTACAGCTTGAAGAATGTTTCCAGAAACGCCGTAGCGTCATTGATTGTGTCAGCGTCCACGCTGTTGTCCGCTTCCTGTGCCTTTGGTTCATAGCTGGATTTTTCCATAGCAGGAGCAAGGGTCGGGTTCTGTATAATAACCATATCCCCGTCAGCGTCTACATGAACAGTCACGGTATAGGTTTCTGATACGTTTCTTGTCTGGTCGCCCTCTTTTATCCGCTGATCTACTTCGTAGGTAACATTAAAAGCGTTCTTCCCAGACTGTTCTATATCCCAGATAATCACGTCCGTGACCGTGGAGCTGGTCGGTATATCCGTCCTCACGGTATCAACATTCAAATCCTGCAATTCCTGTGTCAGATAGGCACTGATAGCCTGTGTCCTTGCTTCGATTGCTTCTTTGCTGTTGCTCCATGTGTAGTAGGATTTACAGAAATTCTTCACAAAATTTTCTATGCCGTTGGTGTCATTCAAGCGGAGCTGTATGGTTTCTACCTCATGCGTGGTGTGCTGGTCGATAGCGGTAAAATTCTTATACACACCAAAGCTCACGCTTGCGATAAGCACCACCCAGAGGGCAATGACGGACTTCTTATGCGTCCCCACTTTCATAGTACGGACTTTCTTTTCCTTTATCGGTTTTTCTTTCTTCTTGAACATGATTTCCATTCCTTTCTATTGCTTAATTCTGCCAGCCCCGATAAGGTGCTGTTGCCAGTAGCTATTATTCAAATCAGCGTAGCCTATCGGGTCGCCAGCATGATACATCTGATTGTTTCCCACATAGATACCGACGTGCGTTACATACGTTCCCGCATTGTAGGTACTGTGAAAAAATACCAAATCACCAGCCTGTGCCTGTGAAAGCGGGATATGCTGGGTAGCGTCATACTGTGCCTGTGCCGTTCTCGGTAAGGAAATGCCAGCCTTGCCATAACACCATTGAACCAGCCCCGAACAGTCAAAAGAAGTGTTAGGATTGCTCCCGCCGTACACATAGTCCCAGCCTTGATATTTCAGAGCTTCATTCATTATCTTCTGTGCCAGCTCGCCCGATACTTGACTGACCGTAAGATACTGGCTGACAAGCTCCACATAGAACATATTTCCGTAGGCATATCGCCAGCCACCATTGCGGGCGACAGCGATAGGGTTCGTGTAGGTGACTTTCTTCCCGCCAGACTTGTCACGGGCGAAATTCTCTGCCAGCGTGAAGCTGTGCTTTTTCCCGTTCTTAGCCACATAGCCGATATAGCCACCGCCATAGTTATAGGACTGTACCACCACGTTTATATCCTCTATGCCTTGACTTTCTGCTGAAGAAAGCAGGGACGCAAAATACTTGCACCCCTGCTTGATTGAGCTTTCCGTATCAAGGGAGTTAGGCGGTAAGCCCATGCTCTCGGAACTCTGCATAACGTCCTCGGCTGTACCGCCACTTTCCACCTGTATGATTGCCAGCAGATAGGGGACGTACTTGGAAATGCCGTACTCTTTAGCGTATTTCTCCACCATAGGCTGATGTTTCAACACCTCTGCGGACAGGTTCATGCCCGTTACCCATGAGGAAGAACCACCGCCCCCGTCGTCGTCCTCGGCACTGATAAGCACACCAAAGAAAAGCACTATCGCAAGAAGAAAGGGAAACAGACTGCCGATAAGGGCGATATGTCTTAATTTCATTTCTTACGTCCTTTCTTTCCTGTCATGTTTAGGGTCGCTTTCTTGATGTTTCGCTCCTTTCTGGTGGTCTGCTGGTTCAGCTCCACACCATTGAGCCTTGTTCCGTGTTTCTGCGGTACAGGTTCAGCAGATTTTGAAGCAAGCGGACGCTCCTTGACAGGCTGTGCCTTTGTCGGCTCGGTATGTACCTTATCAGTGCTTGTCCTATCAGATGTGACAGGACGCTTGATTTCCTGCACTTTTCCTGTGTCGGTCTTAGAAGCAGGAGAAGCAGTCACAGGTCTGTCATGGGGACGGGTAGCTCCTGTTGTCGCTGATCCGTCCGTTGTTCTGCCAGCCTGCTTTGCTTCCTGTGCCTTTTGAAGCTCCATACGCTTGTCAGCGATATTCTGTCTATGCTGTTGGAGCTTGTCGGCACGCTGGCTTTGTCTGGTTTCCTGTCCCTGCACAATACCACGCTTGAAGTCGGACACACTTTCCTTTGCCTTTTCCTTTGCGGAGTGCAGGGCATAGGCGGTCTGGGTCGGCATATCCTTGATATTCTCCTTGACAGCCGTTGCTTTGTCCTTGACCTTGTTTTTCGTATCAAGCACCGCACCCACGGCTGAACCCGCTCGGCTTCCAAAAGAAGTATTGTCACGCTTGCGGGTCGTGCCGGCATGGGATTGTTTGTTTCCAGCAGAAGAAAGAACCGCTCCCGCCATAGCTCCCGTTCCAGCACCGACCATACTTCCTTTTCCAACCGCCCTTGCGATACGGTGTTCCATACGTCTAGCCCTGTGTCGCATGAACAGATACGGGCGACGGAATATCCTGCGTCCCATGCTCTGGCTGTCCCCAGCATTTAAGCTGAACATACTCATAAGGTCGCCCAGCTTCATGTAGATACCAGCGAAACATACTATCTGCAAGAACGCAATCATAAAGAACGGGTAATCGGTAGATATGTTGTAAAACATACTGGAAATACTGAAAGCCACCGTGACAATGAGCGTTATTCCCGCCCTTGTCATAATCGTATTGAACACTCGCACGATTGCCTGTTTCGCCATGTTCTCATAGCTGGGTATCATAGAAAGTAAAAAGCTGATAGGCAGGAACATAGCGAAGATGATAAATAGTATCTGGGAGAATATCATCATGCCTGTGAGCAGGAAAACGAATATCGTTATCCCCAGATTGAAGATGAGCAGGAAGAACACCATTCCCAGACGGTTGATGACCTGCGGTATCGTCAGATTGTCGTTGTCGTTATCCTCGATTTCCGTTTTCACCACGTCCTCACGGGTCGCCCCGTCGTCGGCAGAGGGACTAGCCGATACCAGAGCTTCCACACGGTCAGCTCCGATTTCCTCTATATCGCTGTTCCCAAATTGCAGGAGTAGCCACGGCTGTTGTACCTGTATGGAGAACAGGCTGTCCCTTATCAAGTCCACGCTGTCTTTTCCAGCACTGTCGCTGTCGGGAAGCATGATTTTTGTCCCCAAATCCAGCGAAGCCGTGGAAATATCCGAAGAAAAGTCATTGATTTTTTTGATATAATCGGGAGCGTAGGCGATAAAAGAAGCGGATAGCACGAACACCACAACGAAGTTGATAACGGCGTGTAATGCCTTGCTGGTTTCTCGCTTTATCAGTCCCGTGTAGGCTACATAGATACCCACGATAAGGATAATGAGAAGCAGGAAGCCCACATAAAAGCCAGTGCTTCCAAAGCCGTTTTCCGTCACGCCCGCTAATGTCTGTATGCTTTTCCCGATACTGTCTGCCATGTCGTTGATGAAGTCCAGCTTATACGCCTGCTGGACGACATACCCCGTGGCGTTGCTTAGATACAGGCTTATCGTCCAGATAAAATTGGTGATACAGTAAAGCCCGTATTGTACGGATTTCCCGATACCGTCCAGCCAGTTCCACGGAAGCCAGCCCCAGCTATTGTCCACATAGAAGTCAAGCTGGTAGTTTTCCAGCGGGTACTGTGAATACAGGTTGTCCGCATTGACGGTATCATCTACCAGCCCCGTGGCATGAGCCACCGTCCCGAACAGGGAGAGAAACACAACAGAGGTAAAAATGACTATCAGAGCTATCTTGAAAAAACGAAAGAGCTTCTTTTTTGTCAGAAGCCCCTTTATCCTATCTTTCATCACTCCACCTCGCTTTTCACGGGCGGTCTGGTATCAAAGGCGTGCAGTAATTCTTCAAAGACAGGGTGTATCTGCACCACGCCCACACGCCCGTACAAATCTTGAAGCAGGCATTGTCCGTTCTCCAAGTCACGAAGTCGTTTCTGGTTGTTCTCGTCGTCCTTGTCGATACCGAAAAATTCAAGGGTCTGCTTTATCTCGTTGATGTCCGTAGAGCGGAAAGCGAATTTCAGCCCGATATTGTTCTTTAGGCTCTCTTTGGACACGTCCCCAGAGGATTGCGTGACGAAGTACACGCCAGCCTGCATAGCACGTCCCGCACGCACCAGCTTGTTTGAGAGGGTTTCGCCCTGTGCCACGTTGAGGAACGCCCACGCTTCATCTAAATCCACGATTTTAAAAATGCTTCTGTCACTGTGGATAAAGTCAAGGGCAAAGGTACTAATGACAATCAGCATAGCCACGGACAGCAGTTCAATGGTGGTGTATTCCTCAAAGGTCGTGTCCTTGTCTGGGAGTACCAAGTCTGCCACCTGTATGATGTTGAGCTGGTTGTCCAAGCTGATAGCGTTAGACACCGAACCGTCGGAGAACAACAGATGTGCAAAGTCATAGTCCGTAAAGCTGTCGATATGGTCGGCAATGTTGCGGGCTATCGCCGTGTCCTCTCTGCGTAGCTCGTCTATCACATGGAGCAAGCCTCGCTGATCGCTCTGGGTCACGGCTCGCACCGCTTTTCTAAGGACAGGAAATTTCTCGCCGTCCCTAGAGGAAATCCCCGTAAGGAATGTGAGAATGTCTATCGCCAGACTTTCAGCGTCCTTTACATTCTTCATAATCACGAACGGGTCAAGAAGCCCAGCGTTTTCCTTATCGCTGGTAAGGTTTACGATATTGATTTCATGGGCTATCTCTGGAAGCGTTTCTTTCCAGTTGCCACGCTCTGATTTAGGGTCGAGAATGACCGCCTGTCCCCCAAAGAGGACGGAATAATAGACAATCAGATTGTTGCAGAATGACTTTCCACCGCCAAGACTTCCCACAAAGGCAGAAGCCAGAGCGTTGGTGACTGTCCCCTTGATACCCTGTGAAGCAAGGGACGGCTGTAAATAGACGTTTCTTCCCGTATCTACGGAATAACCGATATAGATACCCGTATTCTCGCCAAGCTGTTGTGTCGCCCCGAAGCCAAGCCCCGCCAAGAAGTCCGATTTCACATACTGTACATAGTCATTGATGTAACGCTTGCTGGCGGGGAGAAATTCAGAGTGAAGCCCCAGCATATCCCCAGCGGGACGAACTAACTTTACATTGAGGTCGTCGTAGAAGTCCTTGACCTCATCACAGCGTCGTTTCAGCTCGTCGAGGTCGGGGGCTGATACCCTTATCACATAGGAGAGCTTATACATGCTTTCCTTGCTCTGGTCTAAATCGGTTTCCAGCTCGTCCACGCTGTCTAATGCGTCCACCACGTTTGAGCTTGTTTCACTCCCAGACTGATAGGCGTGGTTGTCCAAATCTTTCAGTTCTTTCTTTTTATTTCTCACCGTGGAAAGTGCCTTGCGGTTGCCGACGATTTCCACATTCATAGAAGTGTCCACGGGAAAAGTGAACTGCTGTTGCTGGAAATAGAATATCTCACTGGACGGAAAATCCAGCTCGCCCACAATGGCATTGACGGTAAAGTAGGACACGAAGCTCTCGCTGTCCTCATGTTCGAGTCGCAAGTATCGCTGGCTTTCTTCTACCAGACAGCGGGTCGGACGGATAAGGTCGTACTGCTTGATGAGCGTTGCCTTTTTCAGCTTCTTCTTTGGAAGCGAATATTCGTAGTCCTCATACGCCACGCCGTCCCTGCCGTAGATATGCTCGATAAGATACCCGAAGTCGTTCTTATCCAAGCGTCGGAACTTGAAACGGCGGGAGATTTTATTTTCCAGCAGTTTTTCCATTTTCATGTAGCGGTTGATTTCATCATCTGGCATGGAGATAAAGTCGTTCATCAGCGTATGGTTGACCTCATTCAAGAACTCTTTGAACGTCATAAACGCCGATTTCTTCATGCTTTCAAGGCTGACCTTTTCCTCTGTTACAATGAGCTTGAAGCCGATAAAAAAGCGGTAGTCTACTTGATTGTCCCCAATCATGCTTACTAACGCTTCTGTCTGTTCATCTATCTTCTGTATCGCCACATCACGAAGTCGCCCCGTCACCAGCTTTTTTGACTGCTCCTGTATGCTTCTTACGGAGCTTTCCGTCGCTATCTGCAAGGCGTGTATCTTCCCCTCACGGGACTGTGCGATAAGCTGACGGAAGCTGTCATGGACGATAAACTTCTGTTCAGCCGATAAGAAGCTGTAATTGTACGGTATCAGCTCATAGTAGGCGAATACCTCATTGTCCTTGTTCCATACAAGGTTGTTGTCGATATATTTAATCGGGAACATACATCACACTCCTAACTGCCGTGACGGGTTCGCTGAACACTTCCTTTTCCAGCTTCACGGCTTTTCCTGCATAGGTCACTTTTGGTCGCAGGGCAAACGTAATCTGCGATTTCAAGAAGCTGTAAGGCTTCTTGCCGTCAAAGGTCTTTTGACTCATAAACCATGTGAGGGCGACGGGAATACCGAAGTATTTTAAAAATGCCCCCTCGATAAGCGATAACGGCGGTAAGTCCCCCAAGAGAATGACAGCAAACTCCGTGATGACAAACCACGTTATCTGGGTAAAGGTAACGGGAAACGGGAGAGTAAAGTCATTGATTGCATACAAGACTTTCTCCACGTTCCAGATACCCGTGTAGCTCTTAATCTTCTTCAATTCGTTTCAGCTCCTTTCGTTGTAATGGAAAAGGATAGCCATTTTCAGACTGTCCTTGATAGAAAAAGCTGTCAGTAGCGACCTTGCCTGTCGCTGATCTGCCAGCTCTAATATGGTATCTCGCATATCCCACGGCTTGTTTCAATGAACGTCCCCTCTATGGATAAGTCCCTGCCGTATGCTTCATAGTCGATATAGTTCTGCAACGGTAGCGGTATCTGTCCCAATACCTGCAACTCGTCAATGAAGTAATAGGCAACGTCGGTCATGTCCCCGCAGTCTGGATAATAATAAATCTCGTCCTTATGCTCGTAAACTTCTTCCAGACTTCCATAGTAGGAAACAAACTCGTCCAGAGCGTCCGTGATATAGTCGGGAAGCTCACAAATCATGTCGTACATTTCATTGAGTTCTTCAATGGAGATATACTCCCCGATTTCAATAGGGAAGTTGTCGGTATCATGGACAGCGTATTCCTCATAATAGCTGTTCAGCCCGATACGCTCCGCAACATCTTCCTCGTCGATAGGGAAAGAAAACCAGTCCCCGACAAGCTCACCCTCGTTGTACTTGCCAAGATTAGCGATATACACCCTCATGTCGTCCACCACAGGCTTACACCTCTTTTCTATGGAAGTTCATAGATACCGTGGTCGGTTTCCACAAAGCGTCCGTTGTCGTCAAGGTACTGCCCGTAGGCTTCATAATCGAAATAGCGGGTGACGCTCTCACTTAGGGAAGTAAAGTCTGGGTCGTTGTTCAGAATGTGGCGGGCAACGTCCGTCATGTTCTTGCACCATGAGTAATGAATAATGTCATTTCTATATCGGTGCAGTTCGTCAAGGTCGGTGAAATAGCACATCAGCTCCCCGTAGTCCTCTTTCAAGTCAGAGGGTAGACTTTCATAGGTATGGTACAGGTCGTCGAGTTTTTCAATGGTGGTATCTTCCTGCACTTCATCAGCAAAGGGAAGCTCCTTTCCCGTGATATAGTAATAGTCCGTATCTATATCAATCCCCAGCAGTTCTTCTACCTGTTCTGTGTCGATAGGCAGGGTGAACCAAAAGGCTCTGATTTCTCCGTCTGTCGGCTCTCTGGCTTCAATCTGCACACGCATTTCTTCCATGTTTCATCACGTCCTTTCTTTGCAACGCTTCCTGTATGACGGCGTAAGGCACACCGAATACATAGCGTGAAAAATCTTCTAACTGTTTTTTAGGGTAGTCGGACAGGCAAAGGCGTTTCATCTCAAACCAGACCGCACGCTTGTAGTAGGGCAGGTCGGAGAGATACGGACAGCCGATTTTTGCCTGCATATCCGTAAAAATATCTTTCAATCAATCACTCCAATCTGAAATTTGAGTATAGAAAAAGCGGTTGATCTCCAATGGAGTAACCGCTTTGTGTCGGGATATGTAATTATTAAATTAGGATTTGTATTTATTCATTTACGAAAAAAATCATCACTTCTTGTTTGGTTTTCTTTTTATTCCCAGCAGTTTAACAAAATCATCAAATAAGGCTGTATCTGTTGGCTCAAACATTAACCATTTTCCGTCGTGATAGGTTTTAGTTTCATCATAAATTTTCTGCACTTCTTTTGAATAACTATTTCTATCTGTATCAAATTTTAATTGTTCATCTTTCCCCAAGATAATCATAAATCCTACACAGTTTTCCCTTGCGTACAATGCACAAAGCGTTTTTCCGCCACGACGATATTTATACTCATAAGTCCACGCTTTACCACCTTTGTTCCATAAACATTCCATGTCATACTTTTCATCAATTAAAGCACAAAGTTTATTCCATATATCATATAATGATTGTCCGATTAAAGCAGTCATTTCTTCTGCATTAGGTATTTTATCCAGCATATTCGTTTCTCCTTTATAACTTTCAATTTGTCGATTTCTATACTCACATTATATCAGTTGAAATTCAACCATTCAATGAAATTCATAGCGTGACTATCTTTTATCTGTGTACCATTCCGTCACCCCCTTTCATTCCCCCTATGCCCGAACTCCCATAGGGGGGACAGGTAAGTTTGCGTGTCCGCAAACTACTGATTATTACGCTCCAATGATACGGTTGAACAGCTCTAACAGCACGTCCTTGACACCGCCGGCATTGAATACCAGCCCGACAGCGATTAAAGCAATCACAAGGAAGCCGATAAGTTTAGAAAACTCTCTCTTAAATCCTAAGTAGATACCGATTACCACGATTGCCATAAGCACCAAGCTCTGGGCGTTGCTTAAAAACCAGTTGTATAAGTTCTGTCCGAAATTCATTCTTTATCAATCCTTTCTTTTTTGATTTCTTCCATTTCTTCGTCAGCCATTTTGCTGACCTGTGCGATACACATAAGGACAACGCCGATACCCATTCCCAGCGATACCAGCACCAAGTCCTTGACAAGTTCTGCCATAATCTAAATTCTCCTTTACTCTGTGATAAGTTCCTCTGTGTCCGCTGTCTGCTGTTTGATTATCTGCAAGTGCTTTTCCGTCAGCTTTGCGTTGTCCTCAATCTCTTTCAGATAGCTTGTGCTGTTGCCAGCGTCTATCTTTTTCAGCATTTTCAGCGTAGGGGCGACCTGTCGGCTTATCCAGCCCAGCGTCCTTTCCAATGTGTAAGGCTCTGGGTCTGTCGTCAGCTTGACAGGCGGGCGGTCTTTTCCGATAAACCACGCCCAGCGGTCATTGAGCTTCCAGTCTGTCTTTCGCTTCTCTGGTTCTCTGTCCACGAAGCGGATATAGTGATTGATGATAGAAAATGCCGTCTGTTCTGCGTCATAATGGGTCAGCAGTTCACGGACGGCATAATAGGCTCTTTCATCTTTCAATCGTATCTCGAAGCGGTTCTTTATGTGTGCTTCCTCAATCGGTATTCCCAGCTTTGCGTACTGTTCATAGCTTTTCTCGTAACAGCAGAAGTAGACTTCCGATTTCAGAGAGCCGATATACAGCGTATGTCCCATGCCCGCCTTGTCCTGCTCGTTGTGCTTCACCAGCTCACCCGAAGCATAGGACTTGAAAGAACGGAACAGGGAAACACATTCCTCACGGTTGCATTTGGCGGTCAGATCTGGAATATCCAGTATGCCCGCCCTGTCGTTAATCGCAAGGTCAAGGCGTTTCATCACACCGCCCTCAATGAGTGCGTCCATGAGGAAGTCATACCAGCTACGCCCCTGTGCCAGCAGGTAGCTTTCAAACTGGCGACAGCCTTTTCCTTTCAGCTCCAGAAGCGTACCTTTTTCCTCGTCCTGCGAGGTGTAGACGAACACATCACCCAGATAGTAATGCTCTGTGTACTTGTAATGTCCGTAGTCCTCATGGAGCATATAGTCAATGTTGAGCTTCAATATATCTCTGATAACGTGCTGTATATCCAGCGTGGGGAAACGGATACGCACATAGTCGAACAGCAGGAACATAGGAGCGTCGGGATTGAATTTCTCGACGGCTTCCATGAGCTTGTCCTGCATATCGTCCGTGAGGTTGACCTTTCCCGCTTCGATACGGTTCAAGTGTTCACGACTGATACCAGCCATGATAGCAAGCCTTGTCTGGGACACGCCGTAAGATAGGCGTTTCTCTTTCAAGGCGGTGATAAAGGTGCTTTCATTCAGCCTGCATACCCCCAATCATGTATTTATAGAAATTTGTGATATTTTCCGCCGATTGTCACAGTCAGCCATGAGTGAGAGAAAACCCTTATGCCTAGCGGAATTTCCAGACTTTTTGACCGTAGTTTCCAGCGGAATTGTGCCCCTCTGTTAGATACCGAGGGGCTTCTTTCGTGGAGCAGGGCAAGCCCTGCTCCACAGGACGGCTTACACGGTCTGGACGCTAAAGCTGACCGTTCCAGCCGTCAGTGGTTCAGTCTATCCTTGTCATGCCCGTATAAACTACGATAACGTCGGTATCAGCAGAAAGGCATTTTCTGACAATCTCTTTGTCAATCTCATATTCATGGTGTATCTGTCTGAAAAAATCCTTATCCACCACAAGGAACGAAAAACGATAGTTGAAGCCATGAATGGAAAGCCATTCGTCCAGCACAACGGAAAAGAGCAACGGAAGTTTCAATCTCCCAAGCCCCGCTTCTATCAGAATATCTTCCATGTGTGCATGATAGGCTTCTGTCGGAAATTCCTCACATTTATCGTCAGTCGTGCCAGCGACACTTTCCAAATCCTCAAGAAAGCGGCCAAAGTCTACGCATACACCCTCGACATGCAAATCTGTGTTAGGGTCGCTGTACCCCATTTCTAAAAGTCCCATGTATTTTTCAATTCTCCTTTCGTTCATCTGGTGCGGCTTGCCTTGCCAGTGCAAGAGAGCCGATAGTCTGTAAAAAATCATGCCCCTTTGGTACAAGGGGAGTGTAAAACTCCGATATGACGCTCGTACCCACGTCACAATAGCCACGTCCTTTGATACGCTTCTGAAAGAACTGTTTCTTTACGTCGCTTCCAAAGAGCATACCGTAGCCTAGCTCACTGATACGTCCCAAACCCACACGGAAGTTGAAGTTATCTCTGATACCGTCACTGAAATACTTTGCGTCGGGACGCTGGCAGGCGACAATGAGGAAATACCCTGCCTGTCTGCCAAGCATGACGATTTTCTTTAGCTGGCTAAGTAGGCTTATGCTTTCCTTTGTCCCCAGCATTTCCAAGAACGCCACATACTCGTCAAAGATAAGGAAGCAGGGCGGCAAGCCCAGATAGGCATAGTTCTCGCCCGTCTTGTAGTCTGGGTGGTGCTTCATTTCCTCGCTTCGCTGTACCATGCCCTCATAGAACGCATTGACACATTCAATCATATCTTCTTTGGTGTGGTACACGTTATCCATGACCGTACCCAAGTCCGCAAGGTCAGCGTTCTTAGGGTCTAAGATGAAAAGCTGGGCGTTGGTCTGCAAGAGGGCTTCAATGATTGTCAGCAGGAAATAGGTCTTTCCACCGCCAGTCCCGCCACAGATGAGGGCGTGAGGGAGTGCGTCGTATTCCCATGTAAGGTTCTTCATCAGACGCAAGCCCCCGTTTTCAGCTTTTACTTCGTCAATCGTGATACGGTTCGCTATCATGTCATAGAGCAGGGTGTACTCGATATAGCCGTCATGGAGCGTCTTGTCGGTCAGTTCACAGTAAAGCCCGCTTTCCAGCTTATCTTCCAGACGTAAAAGCTGGTCTTGATACTTTCCCAAAGAGATTTCACAGAGGATATGGAGCAAGCCCGTTTCCATTTGATAATAGATTTTAGGAAACCAGACGATTTTTTCCCTTGATCTGCTCTGCAGGTCAGTGAAAAAACCGCTGTCCTGTACGGTCTGTGCTTCATACCACTTGTTGTCCAGTATCATGCGTGCCAGCTTTTGACGGTGCGATAGCTTCTTGAAGCTGTCATAGCAAAAGCGGTAATAAAGAAAAGCGACCAATGCACAAACACCAGTCGCTATCAAAATCGTTATGAAGTTGTAGGTGGAAAGCGTTATGCCATTATCTAGTAAACTGAAATGCTCCCAATCGGTACGCATGAGCTGTCCCATGTTCAGTAGCAGGAGAACCGCCACGAACAGGAGCAGGAGCGTACCCGCACAGAAGCGGTACACAAGGTTCTTGTCGCTGGCTCTGATACGCTTTCCCTTGTATTTATATAGGTTCATAAACACCCCTTTCTGGATATGGAAAAAGCGGTCAATCGTAAAGACCAACCGCTTTTTCTTTAAAGAAACCATGTCCAGTTATATAGTAGGAAATTACTTGCACAAGCTAACACCAAATAGATAACTGGCTCGAAATTCCCCAATGAAATAGTTCGCTGTTTTTCTTTTTTGTTAAAGAAATGATTTCCAATCATTTTCCACACAACATATCCTAAAACTGCACCTAATGTATTCATCAGCAAATCATCAATATCTATCAAACGATTAGTTGGTAATTGAGCAAATTCGATAAATACCGAAAATACTAATCCTGTTAGGGCTACTTTTATTGGATTTCTAAAATTTCTCCATATATACGGCAATAAAAATCCCAATGGCATAAGCATAATTACATTCATACAATAAGTAAATAAACCGTCTGACTGAAATGGGATAATTCCAATGTTTGCCTGTTGAAAAGTCTCAATCAGCCCACCTTTTGAAATAATGTCCCATACAGTGCCGATACCCGTAACAGAAAAAACAAGCCATACATAAATCATCATAGTGTATGTCCAAAAATAATGTGTAGAAGTTGATTTTCTCTTACATAACACTAAAACTACTTGATACAGCATTACTGGAAACACAGTTAAAATGATTGGAATAATCAGCATTAAAATCACTATCCTCACTCCTCTCTGAAACTATGTACAATATTTTACTATATAATTCTGAAAAAATTTCAAAGATAAGTAAAATAGTTTCTTAATTTTATCCTACAATTTTTATTTTTTCTGCTGTCCTTGCGGAGCATGGTTCTGTGGATTGCCTGCGGGCTGACCGCCTTTATTTTTCAGCACAATGTCGTCTGCCTTGATGTACCATTCCACGTCTGCCCCTCGGTAGTTGGCGTTTGCCACCGTATCGGCAACAGGGTTGATAAGCTCCACCTCAGCATTGTACGGATAGTCCTTGACAGGTATTTCCGCTGGGATAGATACCTGTATCGTGCGTTCCTGCTGACTGCATTTCAAATCGTAAGTTCTACGCTTGATTTCCTCGGTGGTCGTCCCGTCCTCATTCTCCACACGCACTTCATGTCTAAGGGCAGAGAATTTCAGCACTCCAAACGTCTTTTCCTTATCTAATACAATTCCATTCGCTAATCTCATAGTCTGATACCCCCTTTACTTGCTTTCCTCGACTGGAAGCATATCGTCAGCGTTTAAAATGTAGTTGGTGTAGCCACGACCTCGCACGTTCTTTCCCTCGGCGGTAATCTTAGGATTGACGAGCTTTACTTTCTGCTCATACTTGAAACGCTTTTCACCAGCCTTTGCGGGAAGCACCACGATAATGTCGTCGGCTCTCTGAATGTCGGAATACAGGTTATAGCTTCTTGTCACGGGAACAAAGCGACCATTGACACGCTGTTGCTCCACGTCATTTTCTCCTGCAAACTCCAAATTTCCAAATGTCTGTGCCATGTCAGGCACGATATATTTCAATTTCATGTGTTCATACCTCATTTCTATAAAATCTGTTGATTGTTCATGCTTTTATTCTGGCTGGTGGTGTGATACCAGCAAGCCCCCAGACCGTCAAGGGCAGGTAAATGCTTAAAAGCACCCTTGACTGTCCGTGTGCTTACAGGTGGGTGGCGGACAAGCCTGAATAAAGGGAAGCTCCACCGTTTCCATGTATCGGCGGGGAACGTGATTTCTTCATCATCATAAGCAGACCGCCCGATTATGAGCGTCTACGCTTGAAGAAGTATGTTCCTGCCACGCCTGCACCAGAAAGAACAAGAAGCCCTAAGAATAAGGCAATATTTGTATTATCACCTGTCTTTGGAGCGTCCGTTGTCTTGCTCGGTGTATCTGGTGTGGTCGGCTGTTCTGGCTCTGTTGGTTCTTCTGGCGTTTCTGGTACTTCTGTGATTGTCACCGTCTGCCCGTCGTCCTCAATGTCCTTATGCTCTGTAACCTTTGTCGGTTCGTCTGGATTGCTCAAATCGTATAATTCCTCAAAGGTCACAAGCTCTTTCCCGCCCAGCTCGGAAGCGTCGAATGTAAAGGCAATCTGGACTTCCATGCTTTCACTGTCGGCAGTAAAGGTATAGTCATTCTCGACACGCTCACCATTGATGATAAGCTCGGCGTTTTCGTCCTTAATCATCTGCCAGCCTTTGAGCTGATACTTTGTGCCGATTTCCAATCCGTCAAGGGTAACGGTATCAATGATTGTCACGTCTTTTCCTGCTTCAATCTCTTTCTTTCCGTCCTCGCTGGTCGCTGTGGTATGGATAGAGATGATACGCTCTGTGATAAGCACAGTCTGTCCCTCGTCGTCAATGTCCTTGTGTTCTGCCACCTTTACAGGCTCGTCCTCATTGGAAAGGTCGTAAAGTTCCTCAAAGGTTACAAGGTTCTGACCGCCCAGAGAAGAAGCGTTGAACGTATATTCCATTTCAATCTTCATTTCTTCGCTGTCGGCTGTGAATGTGTAATCACTTTCCACACGCTGTCCGTCGATAAGAAGCTCGGCGTTTTCCTCTTTCAACATCTGCCAGCCTACAAGCTGATATTTTGTGCCTTTTTCCAGCCCGTCAAGCGTAACCGTATCAATGATTGTTACCTCTTTGCCAGCTACGATAGACTTCTCGCCGTCCTTGCCTGTGGCTGTGGTATGGATAGAGATTTCTTTCTCGTATTCATCAGTGAGTGTCCCTAAGTCAACGGTCACATTGTTTCTGGATACTACGATTTCAAACGGCGGGATAAGCTCAAAGCCTTTGTTGCCCTCACAGCGTAATTCCTCAATGATATAGGTATCGTAAAGCAATGCACCCTTGCTGTCGTCTGGCTCACTTGTTCCAAACCAGATACCGTCCTCGCTGGTCTTTCCTGCGTTGGTGTTGTGCTTGTGGGAAGCCCAGTCAGAAGAAGTGGAGAACTGCCCGTTATCATCTGTCACGATAATGTGGCTCTCACCTGTGGTCTTGCTTGTGATCCTAAACGGAACTCCCGCAAGACGCTGGTGTGTGCCAGCTCCAATCTTGACACCCTCTAGGTCGCCACGCTTCACTTGATTGTAAATGGAAGTGTCCGCACCTGTAAGGTCAACGATTTTTCCGTCCTCTGTGATTTCAAATTCAATCGGTTCTGCACCATCCGTCAAATAGCCCTCTGGTGCTTTGCTTTCCTCGATACGGTATTTCCCGTAAGGAAGTAAATCGGCAGAAGTAGAAGCCACGCCCTCAATGTCGGCAAGGATTGTCTTTACCACTTCGCCTTTATTGTAGAGCTTGCCCTCGACAAGTACGGCATTGTCATTAAGGGAAATGATTTCAAATTCAGCGTCTTTCAAGGTCGCACTACCTTGACCTTTGGTATCGCTGGTTTCTAAATCTCTTTTCTGGATTTTTACACCACCTCTAATGATTTTATCTGATACATGATACTGATTGCTTCCAGACAGTACGGCAATGTCGCCGTCCTCGGTAATCTGTGTAAGGTACATTCCCTTAATCTGTTCCTCGCTACCATTTGCCTGCATATATGCACCGTCAAGAAGATAGCCGTTAGGAGCTTTCGTTTCCTCAACGGTCAGCGTTCCTAAAGGAAGCACGTTCTTTCCATCCTGTGTATAGAAGCTGTCCCCAGATACCTTGTATTCATCAGAAAGGCGGGAAACGTAATGGATAGTGCCGTCGCTGTCCTTTTCAGCGATTGTCTTTGTCACCCATGTTTTTGTCGGCTCGCTGGGGAGATTGTCAGCGGTATAGTGTCCCGCATAGAATTTCCATGTGAACTCCGCACCCTCTAGGGAAGCGTCGCCCTGTGGAGCGTCTTTCTGGGTTTCCATGTCAATCTTGAAAAGCTCGATAAGGGTATCTGTAACCTTTGGCGTATCTGATACATTGAGCGTTGCCGTCTTGCCAGCTTCCACATTTAAGGAATACACTGTATTATCCACCTTGTAGCCAGCAGGAGCGGAAAGCTCTTTGATGTAGACTGTACCAGCCTTTACTTCCACGGTATCAGTGTTCCCGCTGTTATCAGTCGTAAGTGTGGCAAGCTGTTTTGTGCAGCCCTTATCAGAATAGACACCATAAGTCGCACCAGCGATAGAGTAAAGCCCGTTCCCGTCGGTAATGCTGGCATTACTGGAAGTCTTTTTAAGGGTGGCATTTCCTACGGCAAGTTTCGCCCAGAACTGTCCAATGTCCTGTCCCTCGCCAGAGTAGATATAACCGCCACATTCATAGCGTCCTTTGTTCTCGCTGGCAAAGGCTTTCGCCCCAGCGTACACCTCGTCCTGTATCGCCTTTGGGATTTCATCATAGGAAGCTCTGACGTTATCGCATTGCCAGCCCAGATGAACACTCAATCTCTGCCATACGACGCACTGTTTCAAAAGGTAGATATGCTGACTGCTCAATCCGCTGTGGCTCTGCACATACTGATTGACATACTCGATTGAGAGGGCAACATCTGAAATCTGGTCGTAGCTCATGCGTGTGCTTGCGTCAGCTCTGGTCTTATAGCCGTTGCGGAAGTTGGTGTTAATATCCACGCAGAAAGCGTCCTCGCCCTCAACGGTCATGTGTCCCTCATTGAATGTCGAACCGATAGAGCCGTCATTCATTACTTTTTCAACAATACCGACACGCTCGGCACTTTCTGTCCAGTATTGCTTCTCGGAAGCGTGGACTGCCGTTGTCGGCAAAGCGGTAACGATAGTCGCAAAGGCAAGGAAGCCTGTGGCTAATCGCTTCAATATCTTTTTCATAGCTTTTAAAATTCTCCTTTCGTTTGGATATAGAAAAAGCCGTCCATTTCTGAACGGCTGGAAATAGAAAAGGAACGTCAATATCGGCGTTCCATAATCTACTTGCGATATTCAATTTTACAATTTGTGATACTGATATACTGTAACAAGAAAAGGTATCTCTCTGCTGATTGACACCAATTTTGACACCAATTTTTTATAAAATGACGATTTCTGACGAGTTGAGATAAAATCATAAAATCCGAGAAACACCCATAAATAGGCACTTACGGCACTCTATGAAGTTAGACAAAAGCCACACTGCGATAACAAGAGATGAGTGCTAATAATTTTGTGAAAAAATTGTGAAGTCCCGATTTTCCTTGATTTTACGGGCTTCACGCCGGTTTTTCTTTTCGTAATTCCCTTGTTTTTTGGTCTACTACACCACATTTACACCATTTTCATGCAAGCTATGAGCCATGCAGGGATAAGACCGGAATGCCCGTTGGGAGCTTGCTCACATAAGGGCAGCTTCGGGATTAGACCTATACGGCGACAGCCGTGACCGAACAAACTTGTTCGTGAGGTGCATGGCGGATTTCTTATACCACTTGAACAGCGTCCATTTTGGCAATCTCATTTTCAATCCTTGCCCGCTCTGTGATATGGTTGTAGACTTCCATTGTCACGCCGATATTGGCGTGTCCCATGATATACTGCACTACTTTCATATCAAGTCCTTGTTCCGCCATTCTGGTACATCCGGTATGCCGCAGGGTATGAGCAGAAATTGAAGGCATACATTCCGCTTCCCGTTTTTCTTTCTTAGCCTGTTCCGTCTCCTGCTTATTGTAAGCAGCTACGATATTATAAAGGACATTGTTGACGGCGCTCGGCATAAGCGGCCTGCCGTTTTTGCTCATAAAGATGAAATCTGTACGCCCTTCAATCTCAACATTCCTCGGAATCCTCTGTAAGAAATTCTGGCGTTTCTGGGCTGCAAAGGCTTTATAGACCGTTTCACTCATGGGAATCTTTCGGATACCGGCGTCCGTTTTCGGAGTGGATACATGGAATTTATACCCATCCCCGTAGTTTTTATAGATTAACTGGCAGCTTATGGAAACTTCCTTCTTTTCCATATCCACATCCGCCCATGTCAATCCAATCAACTCCCCGCACCGGCAGCCCGTTCCTATCATAATCTGCAACATCGGCAGATACACGTTATAAACGCTGCTCCGTTCTACGAAGGACAGAAGCCGGTTCTGCTGGGATGGCGTCAATGCCATTTTTTCTTTTGCCGGTTCCCCATTATCCCCCAAAGCGTCCTTTGCCGGATTCTTGCGGATAATATCATCATCCACGGCCATTTCAAAGCTGGGATAAAGCAGATTGTGAATCAGCTTGATGGTACTGTGGGAATACCCGTCTTTCGTAAGTCTGGAATAAAACAGCCGGATATGGGACGGTCTGACCTGAACCACTTTCATCCCGCCGATTTCATCCCTCACACGGTTATTCCACGTTGCAATGTAATTGCTCCGTGTACTGTCTGCCAGTTTCTTCGATTCTATATACCGCTCAAACAGTGCGTTGACCGTCAGTTTCTTTGCCGCCCTGTCGGTTACGATACCATCGTCCATTTCTCTGGCAATCTGCCGTTCTTTCTCCCGGAGCGCTGCCAAATCAGCGTCATAGATTGCGACACGCTTCCCCGTCCTTTCATCGGTATAGCGGTACATATACAGCCCATCTTTTCTCTGGGATTCTCCAACCTTCAGATTTCTTCCTCTATTATCTTTTCTTGCCATAAAATCATTCCTTTCTGCGCTTTGCTGGTTCCATACCTCTTTGCCAGTCGGAATGATTTTTGCCTTGCACCATCAGTATAGCATAAATCCACTCCCACGGACAGGTGATTGCTAAAGATTTTCAGGAACCGGCAACATTTTCTGCCGGTTCCTGTACCTCTTCTGTTTATTCCGCTATGGCTTCCAGATACTTCTCTATCTTGCTGACAGAATACAGCACCCGGCGCCCAATGGTAATCCTCGCCCCGGCGTCCTCCGCAATCTTTCTGGCAGTAGCCTGCCCGCAGGAGAGCATAGCCGCAAGTCCTTCAATATCTACAGTGAGCATTTGTTTCGATTCTCGTTCCTTCGTCTGTCTCAATAAAATACCTCCATAACTGTCGTTGTCGCAGCAGTCGCCAAATGGATATGCAAGCATATCCGCTTGGCTCGTTGCCTGCGCAAATGAAATAAGCCAGACAGGAGAAGGTCGGCAACGAAGTCCGGCAACGGGCGCGGGAAAACCTCGAAAACAATCTCTGTCTGGCGGGTTACTGTTTATTTACTTTTTCTTTTATTTTTCTGTTGCTTTGGTTGTCAGAGAGGAGAAAAGCCCGCAGTTATGGGCTTTTTCCGGGCTAATGCCCTGCAACCGGCTCGGCAACGGGATAGCAACGGGGTCGGCAACCGGCTGTGGTTTCCCCGGATTTTTCAGAAGGGAAGCTCCATCTGCTCTGTGACTTCCACAAATCCGTCCGGCGTTTTTTCGCGCCCGTTGTCAGCGCCCGTTGCCGGGGTTTCCCGTTCCCAGCCCTTTTGTCTGCCGTATCCCTCAAATATCCGGGGATTGGAGAAATACTTCCATCCCGTGATACCATGGTTCATAATGTCGTTGACTTCCCGGATTTCCCATTGTTTCGGCTCGTCAAAGGGGTGGTTTAAGGCTTCCTTGAAAAGCTGCTTGGAGCAAACGGCGCTGCCGGTGTAGCGGTCAAGGTACGCCTGTATCATCCCGGCTTTGGTGTCCTCCGGCATGAAATCCCGCTGGTGTTCTTTGAGGTACTGTATCATTTCGGGTGTAAAAGACAGCTTAAAATCGCCGCTTTTGTAGGTCGTCATGGCTTCCGCCCATACCTGTTCAATATAGGCTCTGGAAGCGGCTTCATCGTCCAAAATGTGTACCTCGGCCTTCCCGGGGTAGACCATGACCGGCAGGAAGCGCCGGTTCCCGGAACGGTCAAGTGGCAGGAAGTCCAGCGCATTGGAAGTCCCGCCAAACACGCATTGCCGCAGCCTGTCCTCCGGGTGGGTTTCGTAGGGGATTTTATAGACCTCCTTCTGGCGGCTGAGGAAAGACTTGATTTCCTCTATGCTCTTGGCGTTGGCGGTGGCAATCATCTCCGACATCTCGATTATCCAGTGGCCTTGTAGCTTACGATACACGTTATCATCGTCCAGCTTCCGCAAATCATCGGAAAACCACTCGTCTTTTACCGCCAGCAGCCGGAAGAAGGTGGACTTCCCGGCTCCCTGACCGCCCACCAGACAAAGCATGACCTCAAATTTACAGCCGGGGCAGAACGCCCGGTGGATGGCTCCCAGCAGGAACAGCCGCAGGGAATGGTAAGTGAAGTTGTCCGTATCGGCTCCCAGAAAGTGCCGCAGGCAGTAGCGGATACGCTCTTTCCCGTCCCAGACAAGGCCGTTCAGGTAGTCCCGGATGGGATGGTAGCTGTTGGCGTCTGCGGCCAGATCGGCGGCGTCTGCTATCTTTTTCTCGCTTGTCAGGCCGTAGGTATCTTCCAGATACAGCCGGATATATTTCATATCTGTGTCGGTTATGGCCTTGCTGCCGGTTCTGCGTTTCCTGCCGATGGGCTTTAGAAGGTCAATGCGCTCGGTCAGGAGATTTTTCGCAACCGCCCCGGAAAGGACGGGGTCATACTGGAACACGGTCAGGCAGTTGTGGATACTGTTCCGCACGCCGCCTTTCTCGGTACTTTCCAGCATGGCTTTCACTTCCTCAACGCTCCGGGGCGGGGGTGCGGCTTCGATGGTGTCCGTCACGGCCTGCCGCAGTTCGGGCGGCAAGGTCTGCCATTCTCCGCTCAAGGTTCCTCACTTCCTTTCCGTAGCTGGCAATCAGGGCAGCCCGTTCCCCTATGTCGGAGAACAGCAGCACATCCAGCAGATATTCCACATGGGATTGTTTCTGCAAGGCTTCCACGAAAAGCGGGTGCCATTCTTCCTCCGGCGTCTTGGGGGCATAGTCCCGCTTCCAGCGGCGCAGCAGATTGTGATAGTCAGACAGTACCCGGAAACAATATCGCTCCATACGCTTGAATTGCTGTTCCGGGCTTTCCTGACGGGGATTTCGCTTCGGGCGGCTCCTGCCGTGTGGCTCCCTGTCCTCATAGGGGATGGAGAAGTCCTGCGCCAGCATGAGGGCTGCTTCCCTGGAGCTGACATTTTCCAGACGGGAAACAAAGTCAATCACATCCCCGTCTGCCTGACAGCCGAAGCAATGGAAGCGCCGGTCAACCTTCATGCTGGGGTTTTTATCGTCATGGAAGGGGCAGACGCACATCCCGTTTTTCCCTACCCGGATACCGTAATGCTCGGCGGCCTGCCGGGTGGTAACAGACTGCTTCACGGCTTTAAATACGTTCAATAGGCAAATCCTCCTGAAAATAGAAAAAGCGCCTGTCATTCTCACGTGGAAAATGGCAAGCGCCTGATTGGTTAAAGTTCCATATCCTGTTTTTGCTGGCGGCGGGGCGTCTGGCGTTTCTGTTCTTCCCGCTGCTTCACGCCCTCTATCTTCCAGCTTAATTGTTCATTGAGGGACGGTTTCTTTCCCGGCTCAGCCACGGCTCGGCGCTGCTCCGGCGGCAGCACATGGTTTATCCAGTTCCGCACATCCCGCAACTGCTTCATGTCCTCCTGAACTGCCTGCAATCCCTCGTTCTTTTCAGACAGTTCCCCGGAAAGCTGCACCCGTTCCTTCTTCAACTCTTTCGTATCAAAAGGCAGTTCCTCCTGATGGGCTTTG
Source organism: Blautia sp. An46 (assembly GCF_002161645.1). NCBI lineage: Bacteria > Bacillati > Bacillota > Clostridia > Lachnospirales > Lachnospiraceae > Blautia > Blautia sp. An46. The sequence goes on from NZ_NFIF01000017.1 coordinate 58,731, forward strand.
AAAAAACGTTTGGCAGCAAGGTAGGCGTCCAGTTCTTCCCGGTGTTCGGCGGCAAACTTCTCCTTCCGAGTTTTCCAGCCGATGGAAGCATATTTCTTGTAAACCTCTTTGTAGGCTCCGTGGTTGGCAAGATGGGAAAGCGTGGTGTCAATGATCTTTATCCGGCGTTCCGATTTTTTTATGTCGGCCTTTACGGAAAGTATCTCCCCACTGACCTTATCCAGATAAGCGTCAAGGCTCTCCACGGTGGAAATCTCTTTCTGCCGCAGGAAGTCAAGGGCTTCCATGACCTTGTTGAAATCTCCAACAGTGCCTTTCAGCTTCCCCTTGGAAGTCCAGCCGGTACGTTCCTCGCTCCGTTTATCCAGATACCGGGAAAGCAGTTCGGGGATGGTCGGCTCCTTTGCCTGTTCCAGCGCTTCCAGCAGCGCCGCCTTTTTCTCTTTCAGGCCGGACAGCCAGCCTTTTAAGCTGAGTACCATCTGCCGGATAGACTGCATGAGGGAATTGGCGGCTTTGATGTCCCGGTTCAGGTTGCCGATGTTGGTCTGTATGCCTTTCTTCTCCAACTGGCTGACCGCTGGCCCCATGTGGACGGTGGGGATTTTATCAATCCCCTGTCGGGCATAGGAGCGAAGGTCAAGGCGCTCCGGGCTGCCGATGGCTTCCAGATAGCGGTTCGCCGTATCAGCCCAGCCCTGCCGCCATATCTCGGCGTACTTCTGGTCGTTCCAGTCCACGGTGTCCTCCTTGTGGCTTTTCCATCTGCCGGACGCAAGCCGGATACGCTCGCCGTTCTCGTCAAGGTCGTAGACCTTCCGGCTTTTAGGGAGCCATTTCCCGGTTTCGTCCATCGCCCGCATGGTCAGAAGGATGTGGGCGTGGGGATTTCCGTCCCCCTTGTCATGGATGGCGAAGTCGGCAATCATGCCCTTGGAAACGAAAAACTCCCAGCAGTAGTCCCGGATAAGGTCGGCATACTGTGACCGGGGAAGTTCCCTCGGTATGGCAAGCACGAACCTCCGGGCAAGCTGGGAGTTCCATTGCTTTTCAATCGCTTCGGCGGCGTTCCACAAGGTATTCCGGTCTGCGTACTCCGGCGGGGCATGGGGCGGCAGCATGATTTCGGTGTGGACGATTTCGCTTTTATAGGAATAGTATTTCTGTTTCTGGTCATATTCGGAAAACAGCCGTTCCCCGCTCTGGTAGGCAGCAGACGCAACGGCTGACTGGCGCTTGCTGCGCTGGATGATTTTCACATCAAAGTGCGGGCATGGCAAGTAGTGTCCTCCTTCCTCCCGGCGTCCGGGCATAAAAAGAGCAGGGAACCTGTTTTAAGATTTCCTGCTCGGTGGTGCCGCCGGTGGCGGCTGGTATTCAGTTAAATTTCAGATTACTGGTGTTTATAGAAGGCTTCTATTGCCTGTGCGAAAAACTCGGAAGCGCCTTTGCCATATTGTTCATCTATCATCGGCTTTATTTTTTCATTGCGGTAGTACTGCACATGTGCCAGCATAATTCCTTCTTCATTCTTTACCTGTGTTAACTGCTTCATAACAAAGCCAAATTCTCCAACTACTTCTTTAACTTCAAAGCTGTCTACATCGCATCCTCTTTTGGCAATCAGTTTTTGCAAAATCGCTTCTATTCGCTTATTGTAGCTTTCTGCAACTTCTGTACTGATGGGATTATTTGCGACAGACAAGAAGTTATCTTTCCCGCCATACCACTCAACAACCTTTGCGTAGCCTTTCTGCATTTTTTCTGAAGAAACCACTTCCATATAATGTTTTTTCCATTCTCCAACGCTTCCAAATTCTTTAACAGCAAGCTCTCTCATGTTGTCGGGCATATTGTCAAACATAGTTTGAAACATTTCTTCAATTTCTGCTTTGCTGAAAATCGCAAAATCCATTTTGTTATCTCCTTTCAAAATGTCATCGATACTGGAAATCAAGCGTTCCATACGTTCCTTTTTTGCAACCAGCATTTTTCGCTGCATTTGCAAAATCTGATTTTTTTCAAGCGCCGGATTATCCATAACAGCTTTGATTTCTTTTAAGGGAATATCAAATTCACGGAAAAACAAAATCTGTTGTAATGTTTCCAGTGCTTTATCGTCATAAAGCCGGTATCCCGCTTCACTTTTATCGGTTGGCTTTAACAGTCCGATTTCATCATAATAGTGGAGCGTGCGCACGCTGATACCTGTTAAATCTGATATTTCCTTTACCGTCCTCATAGCTGCCTGCCTCCTGCTCTTGATATATTCACTTTAATCTATGACGCTCCGTGAGGGTCAATAGGTAATTTCAAATTTTTCTTTGAGTATATCATTTTTCTGCCTGCTTCGGAAGAAACAGCATAGGCCGATATATAACTTGCTGGACGGGAACAGCTTGCAGCGCAAGGTGTTTCCGGGCGGCAAGTCCACAAAGGGGTAGCTGGCGGCAGCCAGCGCAGGGGAAGTGTAGCTTCCCCTGTGATGATTGACAGGAGCCGGAACGCTGCGGGCAATCATCCGCTTTCCGCAGGAAGCCCCGGCAGGGCGCAACACACTACCTTCAGGTGGTGTATAGTTGCGCCCTCTTTCAGAGGGGTAGTCCACGGGCTGCGGCTCTGGAAGCAATTATGACCGTTCCCGGTCTGGCTCTTTTCTCTTGGAATGTGGCTTTTCCGTCCTCGCCTGTGCCTTGGCTTCGGCAAGCCTGCGCCTGATGGAATTGTCCCGCTTCTGGATAAACCGCTGCTTCGTATCAGCGATAAAGCAGCGGCATTCCGGCTCCGGGATGGCGTCCAGCTTTCGGATGGTACTCTCCACAATCTCCCGTGTCTGCCGGTCACGGATAACCGGCACGATTTCTTTCAGCCCCGCAAGGGTTTCTCCCTTCGTACCGGCGGCGTACTGATAGACCATAGCCAACTCGTCTTTTGAAAAATTCATCTTCATTCTGCGCCCTCCTTCTCTGTGCCGTTTCCAGAGAACACTTTTTCCATAAGCTGACGGGTGCTGTCCTGCCAGAACAGCAGCTTCAAGAACAAACTGACCTGTTCATCCGTGATGGCTTCCGGGTGGGGAAGGTAGCTTTCCAGCATGGCAGCTCTGGTGCAAAGCCGGTGCGTCCGTTCCTTCCGTGTCAACGTCTTTATCTGGTGTTCCAATATCTTTTCTTCATGCTGCGCCCTCCGCAGCTTCTTTTCCGTTTTCTCTATCTCCTGATTGAGTTTTTCCAGCTTTTCATTCATAGGCGGCTGTCCTCCTTCTTGGGAATGAGTACATATATTTTGTTGGGTTTCCCGAAGCCCTGACGCACTCGCAGTATCAGTCCGGCGTCCTCCAATTCATTCAGGGAACGCTTCACGGTCATGGTGCTGCGGGCAAGTGCCGCCGCCAGTTCCACGATGGGGAAATGGATAAATAAAATCCCGTTGGCGTCCTCTATGCCGGATACGAAAACAATATCCAACATCCGGGCGTACATGACCTTTGCGGTGCTGCTGATCGGGAGCCGCAGCATGGCTCTCGGCAGCGGCATACAGGGCGGCAGGGTGGTGTCTGCGGTCATAAATTCAACTTCCATTCAATCGGTGTCCTCCTTTACTTTTCGTTTTGAGCGTTTGGAAAGATAATGGGGGCAATCCACAATGACCGCCAGGAAACTCTGCTTGCAAGTGCGCTGGCATTTCCGGCAAAGGTCGTTGTACGTTACCCGCCCCCGTTCATTGAGGAAGAAAGACAGTTCCAGCTTCCTCTTTTTCGGCATTCTCGGCATGGTGCCTCCTTAAACAAAAATCCGCCCATTTCAGCCGTAACAGCCGCAATAGACGGATAGCAGATTTTAGTGTTGTGTTTCGGGGCGATTTTCAGGGAAAAAGCGGCCATAAAGCCGCCCGGAAATCCCCCGTAGTAATACGGATAGGGCAGACTATGCCCTATCGAATTGTTGTGTTTCGGTATCAATTCGGTGTTCATTTTTGCCGGTTCTCCCTGATGTCGTTCCTGCCCCTGACTCTCACAACGGCGTTTCGCTCCCTTTGGTACGCTCGTTGCGGTCAGGGTTCCTCCATTTCCCTTCCGCAAGTCGTTGCGCTACATCGCCGGGGAGCATATCCCATACAGGCCGGTCATTCGATTGGAATAATCCATCGATGAACTACCTGTATCATAGACCATTTTTGTTCCCTATGCCGTATATCCACAAAGTAGGATTTCGGGGCGAAAAACGGAAATTTCCACGATTATGGAAAGTATGGTATAATTCAGCTATGCGGCAGGAAAACAGCCGCCGGGAAGGAGTGAACGCCCATGTTAAAAGCGACAAGCATACAGGAGCGTCTTTGGGAGTTACGCAAGGATAAAGGCTTAAATCTGGAAGAATTGTCAAAGCTGACCGGCATTTCTAAATCAGCCCTTGCCAGCTACGAATCCAACGATTACAAGGAAATCAACCACGGCAATCTTATCACGCTGGCAGACTTCTATGAGGTATCACTAGATTATCTGTTCTGCCGGACAGAAAACCGGGAGCAGATAAACACGCCCCTGATGGAACTGCACCTGAATGATGAAATGGTGGCGCTGCTAAAGAGTGGCCGTATCAACAACCGCCTGCTCTGCGAACTTGCCACGCACAAGGATTTTATCAAGTTTCTGGCTGACATTGAAATCTATGTGGACGGCATTGCAACCATGCAAATCCAGAACCTCAATGCCCTTGTTGATACCATACGTCATGAAATCATAGAACGGTATCGCCCCGGAGAGGATGACCCGCATTTGAAAACGCTGCAAGCCGCTCATGTAGATGACGATGATTATTTCAGTCATATCGCACTGGACGATATAAGCGCCATTATCCGGGATATACGGGAAGCCCACAAGAAAGACAGCGAAAGTGCGCCCCTGACTACCGTTGCCGATGAACTGCGTGAAAATCTGGAAGCGGTTGAAAACTTCAAGGGGAGCCGTCAGGAAAAACAGGCGTTCCTTTATTGTAAGCAGCTTGGTATCAATTACAAAAATCTTTCGGAAGAAGAATTTCGCTGGCTCATTCGGATTCTCCAAAAGTCAAAGAAAATGGGGGCGCCGGTCAGCCAGAGAAAGAAGCGCAAATGAAAACTGCCGTTGTGGGAAGGAATGTTCCTGCAACGGCAGCGTCTTTTATTCGCCGGTATATGCAATTTCTATCTCATAGCCGCCGTCCTCATTGTGAGTGTGAAAGGAAATCGGCTAATCAGAATTATTATAAAATCGACCAAAAAATTTTCTTGAAAGTTATTGCTTTGTTTCGTTTAAACGAATATAATTATATCAGTTTTCAAATTCAAAAACAGGTTCGAGGTGTCACAAATGAACGGATATATAACGGTTCAAGAAGCTGCTGAAAAATGGGGCGTAACGCCACGTCAGGTTCAAATTCTTTGCAAAGAAAACAGAATTGTCGGCGCTATGCGTATGAGCCGCATCTGGATTATTCCTGAGGATGCCCAAAAACCTACTAATAGCAAACGAACTTCAAATAAGACGGGAGGAACAAAGATTGTTGCAACGCACTCTCTATAAAAAACAAAATGTTGACCTGTCCTCTGCGCCTTGGACAATGCATGAATTTTTTGCTGGAAGCGGATTAGTCGCATACGGTTTAAAAGGTATGTTTGCACCAATCTGGGCTAATGATATTAGCGAACAAAAAGCGGCCGTATATGAAGCCAATTTTGGATGCGAACATTTTGAGCTTAACGATATAAAAAATATTCATGGAAAAGATTTACCTTTTGCTCATTTATCTTGGGCTAGTTTTCCGTGTCAGGACTTATCTTTGGCAGGTTCCTTGGGCGGTATTCATGCATCCAGAAGCGGGTTAGTATGGGAATGGTTACGCGTATTAGATGAAATGGAGGAAAAGCCCAGAATATTAGCTTTGGAGAATGTAACCGGATTACTCTCAACAAATGGCGGTAATAATTATCGTACTCTCCATATGGCGCTTGTAGAACGGGGATATAACTGCGGCGCTATAGTTTTAAATGCTTCCCACTTTGTTCCACAGTCAAGACCGAGAGTTTTTGTTATTGCCGTACAACATGGATATAAAATTCCTACATATCTGATCGGAAACGCTCCATGTTGGCTGCATAATAAAGCCGCCTTCGATTTGGGACGAACTTTACCCGGATGGATTTGGTGGCAAACAGAGAAACCTCCTCGCCGGCATAGCGTATTGAAAGACATTATTGATGAGAACTCAAAATTTGATAAAGATACTGTATTACGGCTTATTCCAGAGCGCCATCAAGCAAAGTTAAATGAATATGATACAGTTTACGCTACAGGTTATCGTCGAACACGTCATGGAAAGCAACAATTAGAACTGCGCTTTGACGGTATAGCCGGGTGTTTACGAACTCCTGAAGGCGGAAGTAGCAAGCAGTATTTAGTTGTCAAAAAAAATAACGAAGTCCATGCCCGTTTATTGACAGTGCGCGAAGCCGCCAGACTAATGGGCGCGCCGGATAGTTTCATTCTTCCCGGCAGCTATAACGATGGCTATAAAGCGATGGGAGATGCCGTTGCTATGCCAGTCGCTCGGTTTATCGGAGAAAAATTTCTTACAAAACTTGCGGAGGCCGTATACAATGATTAGTACAGAAGAAAGATTGAAAATATTTCAAGATGAAAACAATATCTATACAAAGGGACCGCTGTCATTAGTGGTTCAATTTACCAGGCTAGTTCAGGATAAAAAATTCCCGTTAAATCCAGACGATTTTCAAACAAGTAGCAAAGGGCAGGTCGCTGGGCTTGGCGGCGGAAATCTCAAAAAAATTTTAAAAGAGCATGGCATTACTCAACAGTTATCCGCAGAAGGCGGGCGTACCAGTCGCGGAAGCATGGGATTGATGATTAAATATGTTGATTTTCTTAATGATTGGAACGAAGAAGAAACAGTTAACTTTTCAATCGTTGAAGAATTTTGGGCTGAACAGGTCAGGGAATATTTTAGAAATCAGCCGTTTGTTTTAACCGCCGATACTTCTAAAACGATTGGAGCAAATTTAGACGAATTATTTGAACAGGCTAAGAAACGCCAAAAGCAAAATCCGGGAACACAGTATCTTGGAGCCGTTTTGCAGCATTTAGTAGCCGCGAAATTATGTCTTATCATGCCCGAAAATACATTTGAAATACATGGCGCTTCCGTTGCAGATGCACCCACGGAACGAAGCGGCGACTTTGTCATAAACAATACGATTATCCACTGTACGACAATGCCCGGCGCTTTGCTGATTGAAAAATGCAAAGCAAACTTGCGCGGAGGTTGTTATCCTGTTATTATTACGATTTTTGAACGGGTACATACGGCATTAAATCTAGCTGAAGACGCAGGACTTGCCGGACGTGTTGAGGTATGGGATATTCAGCAATTTCTTTCAGCTAACGTGTACGAGCATAGTCTTTTTGATGAAAGTAAGAGGAATTCTACGCTCTCAGATATTATTAGTCGATACAATGAAATTGTTCTTGAGACTGAAACTGATCCGAGTCTCCGCATCGAATTTGAGGCGAAATAATTATTATGGCCGATGTTTTTGATAATAAGAAGCGCTCTGAAATTATGAGAAAAGTCAAATCCAACAAGAACAAATCAACAGAACTGCGATTAATAGATATATTCAAACAAAATGGCATTACTGGCTGGAAACGCAATTATCCAGTCAAAGGCCATCCTGATTTTGTTTTTCAAAAAGAAAAAATCGCTGTATTTGTAGACGGCTGCTTTTGGCACGGTCACGATTGCCGGAATACGCGTCCGGCAGAAAATAAAGAATACTGGCAAAAAAAACGCGAGCGCAATATGAAACATGACAAGGAAGTAACAGCTATGTTTGAATCGCGCGGCTGGAAAGTTTTACGTATTTGGGAATGTGAATTAAAGAAAAAGAATGAAGCAAATCTATTGCAAAGGCTTTCTGATACTTTTATCGAAAAGAGAGTGCTTAGTAAGGAGGAATCATGATATGCCAGTTACAGCAGTGGACTTATTTTGTGGCGTAGGTGGATTAACGCACGGATTGCAACTAGCAGGAATACCTGTTGTTGCAGGATTTGATATAGAAAACTCTTGCCGATTTGCATATGAACACAACAACAATTCAAGATTTATTCTCCGTGACATTACTCAACTTACCGGTGGCGAATTGAGAGAATATTATCCTAATAATACGACAAAGGTTCTCGTGGGATGTGCGCCTTGTCAACCTTTTTCAACATATTCTTTAAGATATAACAAACACGGAAAGAAAGATAATAAATGGAGATTGCTATATTATTTTGCAAACTTAGTTGAGGAGGTTCTACCTGAGATTGTCTCTATGGAGAACGTTCCACAACTCATTCACGAACAAGTGTTTCGAGACTTTATAAGCCGGTTGGAAGCGTCCGGGTATCACTGCAATTGGCGTGTCGTTAATTGTGCTGAATACGGTGTGCCTCAATGTAGAAAACGATTAGTATTACTCGCTTCTAGATTAGGAAATATTGAGTTGATTCCGCCTTTATATGATGAAGAACATTATAAAACAGTCAGAGATGCAATCGGAAGACTACCCGTAATTGAAGATGGAGCTGTTGACCCTATTGATCCATTGCATCGAGCCAGTAGATTATCAGAAACGAACAGGAAGCGAATACGTCAATCTGTACCTGGCGGTTCTTGGCATGATTGGGATGATGACTTAAAACTACCTTGTCATCAACGAGAATCTGGAAAAGGCTATAGAGCTGTCTATGGACGAATGGAATGGGATAAACCATCTCCCACGATTACGACTCAATATTACGGTTATGGAAATGGACGTTTTGGACATCCTGAACAAAACCGTGCCTTATCCATGCGAGAGGGAGCTTTGTTACAATCTTTCCCTCCTGATTATCAGTTTATTGATCCTGATCATCAGGAAACTAATCGCAGTATAGGGGTACATATAGGAAATGCGGTTCCTGTTGAATTAGGACGCGCAATTGGGACTAGTATTTTACAGCATTTAGAGAATATGGGGGTAATGTAATGTCGCCAAAAAGTATGATTAGCGAAGATCAAAAAATTGCCGCTGAGGAACAAATTCGCTCGTTGAGAAAAGAAATCGATTATAATACTCGCGATTACTCTATTGATTTCCTTATACAGCAATTTCGAGATGACGAATTTTATATTCCAGATGAATACCAAAGACAATATATTTGGAATAATGCAGATAAAAATCGTTTTGTGGAATCTATCCTTTTGGGATTGCCTATTCCTCTCATGTTCTTTTCTGATACTGAGGATGGACGGTGTGAAATCATAGATGGCGCACAGAGGACTCAAGCAATGGAAGAATTTATGTCTGGCGATCTAGTTCTTTCAGATTTAAAAAAGTTAACCTCCCTTAACGGGTTTTCATACAATGATATTCCTGCCTACTTCCGCAAGAAATTCGATAAAACCAATATGCGAATTATAGTTCTGTCCGATGACACAACACTTGAAATACGGCAAGAAATATTCAACAGAATTAATACCACCGGTCGAGGAGCAAATTCTAGTGAAATTCGTCGAGGGAGTTTTCGCGGTCCATTCATGGACTTTTTGATGGAATGTACAAAAGATGAAGTATTTAAATCGGTATGCCCTATAAGCGAAACAATGAAGAAGCGCTATGAACAATTGGAATTAGTAATTAGGTTTTTTGCTTTTGTGGATCATTATCAAGAGTTTACACATCGCGTCGATAATTTTTTGGACGAATATATAGAAAACACTCAATCCTCTTTCGATAAGGATAAAATGAAAGCCGAATTTGACAGAATGCTAAAATTCGTTAAAACATATTTTCCTTATGGTTTTGCAAAAAGTGAACGTGCAAAATCAACGCCTCGTGTGCGATTTGAGGCTATTTCAGTTGGTGTAGCGTTAGCATTGCGCGAAAAACCAGATTTAATTCCAGAATCAATGGATTGGTTAAATTCAGATGATTTTAAACGTCATACAACTACACATGCTAGTAATTCTCCTGCTAGAGTTAGTGGAAGAATACTGTATGTGAAAGATCAACTTCTTAAGGGGACTGTATAATGCAAGCAATTTTTGATATGTTCAATGAACGCATTCAGGAAATAGATTTGTATTTTGAAGCTTTAAAAGAATTAGATCAAGGGAATACTGAACATTTAGATGCTCCGTTTTTTGACAGCGAATTCATTAAGATTCTCAAAGCGAACACATTGCTAATGGTTTACAACTTAGTTGAATCAACAGTAATGGGCGGAATACTAGAAATATACGACAAGCTAAAACAAGAGGGTCTTACATATTCTGATGTTAGGAAAGAGATAAAGGACATATGGTTTGCATACAAATTTAGACAAGTATATGACCAACAAGCCCATTATAATTCATATAAAGATAAAGCTATCGAAATTGTCAATTCCATTTTGACCGGAGAAATAATTGATCTTGATAGAAAGGCAACTGCAATAAGCGGTAATCTTGACGCACAGCAAATTCGTAATGTATGCCATGATCATGGAATATGTTTTACTCCCGAAGCTGGTTGTAGAGGCGGCGTTGTTTTAGAAACTGTTAAAGATCGAAGAAATGATCTTGCACATGGAACGCTTTCTTTTGCGGAATGTGGACGTGATTATAGTATCGAAGACCTCGTTAAAATCAAGGAAGAAACGGTTTTGTTTCTTCGTGGATTGCTCAACGGAATGAAACAGTACTATGATGGTAGGCAGTACAAATTATAAGAACATGAGCGTATCTTCTGAAGCAGGAATGTTTCTGTTTTGAGATCAGTAATGTATAAGCACTAATTTATTGATAAAACACGGTGTACTACACCAATTTCTACACCATTTCCGCATAAATTGATGAATTAAGACGCTCCCAGATAAAAACATCAATGCCGCAGAATCCTTGAAAATAAGGCTCTGCGGCACTTGATAACACAAGACAAAAACCAATCGTAACTAACAAGAGGTGAGTGCTAATTTTTTTAATTTTTTTTGCTTTTCTATAAATGGGGATGCACATCAATTTTCTAAGTATTGATGAGACACCCCCGCAATAAAAGTTATAAATATGTTCGTTAGCGAAATAGAAAATAATCCTATAAAGCTATCATTATATTCCATATTTTTCTTCGCGCATTCTAAAAGCATCAGGACCGCCTTCAAGTATGCCAATTACTTTTTCTTTAACCCCTTGGTCATCAATCGAACCCAGTCCGTCAATGGCTATTCGGCCATTCCCCTCTTCCTCTTCCATAGTGATTATTTGTTCAGCATCACCAAAGACTGGAATATTAGCATTATGAGTAGCCAAAATATATTGCCGTTTAATTTTGTTACTTCTTAATGTTTTTACTAAATTTTCGGCAATAAATGAATTATCAAGATTATCTTCTGGCTGATCGATTATCAAAGGATCTTTGTTATCAAGCAGAAGAAGATTTAATATTGCTGTACACTGCTGTCCTTTTGATAAATCTTTTAATTTTTTAAATTTACCATTAACATTTAGCTCTATTTCTACGATATCTTCAAGCTCCATTTCCTCGATAATCCTTAGATTTTCTCCCGTCAATGTTGATACAATTGTATCAGCAACTCTCTTTGTCAATCCATAGTTCTCTATTAGTTTATCAGCTCCTTGTCTACAATTATTTGCGAAAGTGAAGACATCAAAATCATCATACTCTGCAATTCCACTGATACTTTTTTCCCCAACCCCTATCAAATGTGACGTCAAATAATCTAACAACTTCTTTTTATTTTGTCGGAATTTAATATCAAGTCGAACTGTTCCACATAACTTTTTTCTATTAATTCTTTTAACATTCTGTTTTAAACAACGATCCCGTTCATCACAAATGGTTTTATAATTTTCAATTAAAGTAGCCCTGCTCTCCTCTGCACTGGAAAGCTCTGCTTTTAATCTATTCTGTTTTTCGGCAAGAGGCTTACATTCTTCAGCTTTTTTTACTAAATCACTATATTCATCAACAATATCTTGGCTTGACATATCTTGAACGCCTTCCATAGATTTAAGTGATTGTTTTAGCTGATCATCATATTCTGATTTTCCGTCTTCCCATTTTTTCTTATGATCACTAAATGATTGCTTCAATTTTTTAAGCAATCCATCATATTGAGAATTCAGCTCATCCACTTTACTATTAAAGTCTTCAATCTCCTGTGAAATTGCTATTAATTCAAGATTTTGATATTCTCCAACAGTTATCTTTTGATAATGAGTTGTCTTTAAATTCAAAGAATTTTGAATTGCATTAAATTGTCCTTCTTCAGAAGATAGTCTCCTAAATATTGCTAATTTATCATCTAAACCTGCTTCTGTATAATACTTTAATTTAGCCTGAATTGACGGTAATTCCTCTAAAGAGGTATCTGCAGCCTTTAATTGTTGTTCAATCCCCGATATCATGGAACTATTTTCTACAAGCGCCTCGTGGGCTGCACCCATATTTTCTAATAATTTCTTTGGAATCGAAAATAATCTTTCTGCAACATTGTGGATTTTTAACTCATCCCGGGCAATTTCCATAATTTCATTCTGTCCATAAATTTCTATTGATGGAAGAATGTCACTGACCGTAAGTGGCGACACGGTACCATCCGTAGTTGTAATAACAGGCTCTTGTTTATATCTACGTTTTATTACAAATTGCTGGCCATGCTGTACATTTGAAGTTACAGTAAGCTCGATAATACCTCCACTTGCAAGATTCTGCGCGAGCATACTCTCAAAATCTTTAGCAGAATCTTTACTTGCAGGCGTCTTTCCTAATGCATATCTTATTACGCCAATTAATGTTGATTTTCCAGTTCCTCTTCCTCCAATAATAGTAGCAAGATTTTCAGATAGCTCAAGTGATAATCCATCCAAATATCCACCTGATACTTTTACCTTATTTATACTACTTTGATAATTATTTTCACGTTCTGAGTTTAGACGAATTCTGGATTCCGGATCCTTAAAAGCCATACAGAAATTTTTAAAATTCGGAGAAGACATTTTAACCAATACAGAAGCCGTTTCCTTGTCCAAGTCCTCTGGGGTTTCTACATCCCTTGCATTAATATATGCTGGCATATGCTCCCGCTTATAGCTTAAATCTGTATTATTTATAATATTAACATATGATGGATCAATTTCTTCTCTGGAGGCTGGAATCTGTGCTGCTACAAGACGTTTGTCTTTCCATATATGCTGCATCTTTCCAAGTTTTAAAATACCATTATCTCCAGTGATATGTGCAGCATACCAAAATCCGCCGTTTTCTTCAATTTTAGCAGCAATGTCTAAACATGTTTTCTCACTTGCTTCTGTTCCTTTTTCAACATTCGCAAGCCCCAAGCCGCCAATTATTCTATTAAGCTTTGAAGTATCATATTCTGGCGGGAAAATACAGACCATATGGATTTTTTCAGCGCTTGATATTTCAAAACCCGGGAAAACCATTATTCCCGCATTTTGGAGACAAGTTCTCAATGAAGCAGACGAATCAACGGAACCATGATCCGCAAGCCCCACAACCGAAATATCATTAGCCTGACACCGCTCTAATATTTGCTGATTATATTCCAGCTCATCCTGAGGAATATTTCCTCTATACTTAGCATAAGAAAAAGAATTGACTTGTAATGCACATTTATAATATTTAGCTTTTTCACCCATTTTACTCTACCCCCAGTGCCTTAAACACCGCATCTTCTGCGCTATTATAAAAGATAATATTAAAGCTTCCCATCAGCTCTGCCGGAACACTTCCCAAATCTCCGGCAGAAGTAATTGGCAGTAAAATCTTTTTTGCTCCGCTATCCAGACACACCTGCAGTACGTTTGCAAGATCATCTACTTTAATCATGGTTCCACTAATACTAATTTCTCCTAAAACAGCCAATGTACTGACTGTAGGTTTTCCTAATGCAATGGAACACAGGGCAATCAATGTTGGAAGTGCCAGTTTGCTGGTCATTCCAATCCCCTGCAAATCTTGATAATTGATAATATAATCCCTCATAGTCGTACTAAGTGTACCGCTGATCCGGCTGCCGTTCGCTTTCAGATATTTGAAAGCTGTATCCGTTGCTTCCTTTGCATCTCGGTCACTGCCAAGACCGGTTCGATCAAACTTTCCGTTTCCGGGAAGCATTTGTGATTCCAACCGGAACACACCGATCATTCCTGATTTTCCACGTGACACAGTATAAACCTGTCCCGGATTGCATATTCCCTCTGGAATAAGCTTTCCACCTCCCTGCTCCGGCACAGAGACATAGTGCTCTTCAAAAGTCTCGTTATCTATGTAGGAAAAATTCACATCATAAAATTCCATACCGCCCAATTTCTTTAACTGTTCCTTAACCCGGCGGCGCATCTCCAAAGAAATCTGAAGGATTTCTTCTAGCTGTTCTTTGGTAAATTCTCCATCTGGATAAAGTAACTTTACAAAGCCGCCCACTATCTTACGAACGGCAATGGTGTCACGCTGATTTAAATTCTTACCTAAGCGGAAATACTTGTCCAGCGCATCGCCATACTGCTCTTTTCGCAGTTCTCGCAAAAACTCTGCCAGATAATCTGTGATAAATCCATAATCATCCGTAAAGTGTTCCGGGCGAAATTTAGGTATTTCCCATCCGGGGATATAACAATGGATACGGTCAAGAAATGCTGTATCTGTTCCCATTTCAGGCGGGAAAGGCTCAAACAGACTGGAGGTTTTCAAAAGCACGTCCACGCTCTGATTGATATTCCCGACAAAAACCATAGAAGCAGAAGCCGCCTTTTCCTCCTTGCCACGGGCAAAGGAACCAGATGCCATATAGTCCTTCATAATCTGGATGCCATCTTTATCCTTGAAATGAATTCCTGCTACTTCGTCAAAAGCTACACAGTCCCACAGGCCCACAAGACCCACCGTTTTTCTTCCCATATTATAAAACAGATTGGCAACTGTGGTTTGTCCGCCCGATACCAGAATGCTATTCGGAGAGATTTCCTTATAGAGATGGGATTTTCCGGTACTTCTAGGTCCCAGTTCGCAAAGATTAAAATTATTCTCCACAAGTGGAAGCATACGGGCAAGAAGCAGCCACTTTTCCCGCTCTGTCAAGGTATCCGGCTCCATACCAATGGAACGAAGCATTACATCCATCCACTCTTCCTTAGTAAACGCTTTACATCCCTGCTTCAATTCTTCTATATCTACATGAGGCATCTGGATCGGTGTCAGTTTTCGGATACTAATTGGCGTTGCATCTTTCTGTCGTTTCTTTTTGGACTGAATATAATCTCCAGAAGCGGAAATAATTTCCGGAGCAAATTCATTTTCTGTCTCATAATCCAACTGTACAATACACCAGATTCCGCCGCAGAGCAGCCGATCATACTTAGTCGGATATTCTTCGCTGATCGGAATATTCTTCAGACCCAGGTTAGAGAATTCCACTTCATACATATCATAGCGGATATTCAAGCTTACCGTAATCTTATCAATTACTGTATAACTTCCTCTTTGCCGGAGAACAGACAGGATTTTTTGTGCTTCATCCGGACGGACAAAGTTATCTGCCAGAATGTGTTTCACATTTTCCACGCCCTGCTCAATAATTTCCGGATCATCAGAACTGCAATACTGTCCCAGCAAAAATTCCAGCACATAGACCGGAACATTTGCACCTTCCTTAATTTTCTTGGTCAGATCCTTGCGGACAATCTTGCCATCAAAATTCTGGCGCAATTTCTGTTTGATGATCTCTCTCCTATCTTCAGTTTCCATGAAATCTGTCAATGAATAACGCCTCCTCATCCAATATTAAAATCCGAATCCATAGTCATCCGCAAATGCAAGATCCATGGTTACAGGATGGCGGAAGACCTCAAGGCCGGTAGTCTCATCATAAACTACAAGAAAATATTTCTTCTCTTTATCATATTTTTTATTTTTAAAGGTAAACCGTAGCCGTGATATTCGCTTCAATGGATCACTTTCTCTGCTGTCTGCAACTAAAATATTCTCATTGGAAATTTTTTCGTTTTCTTCTGAGAGGAAATAAATACGATACGTTGCTTCTTTCATTATATCGCTGACCGGATCAGACTGTATAAAATCCATAGTTGTAATCAGATTCGTAATCTTCTGTACCATAGATACCAGCGCAATCTGTACCGGTCTGGTTTCCATATGACCACGTTCCATCTTAACATCCAGCACAGGGATCAGCATTTCCTGAGGTGAAGATCCACCATGGACATAATTCTGACCTCCGCCTGATACTTTAAATACATGACTGCTGACCGGGAAAGAAACCACTTTTGCATCTTCATTTCCAAGAATTTTTCCCAAGGATAAACAGTCAATACCATCTCCCACTACTGCAGCATCAGCGACAATAAAACGTCGATTTACAAAAGCCTTTTTCCCACTGACACCATTGATCTTTTCACTTTCTGTAATCTTATCTCGTTTATACAGAAAGCCGTGATCCGAAGTAACAATAAAGTGATATGTATTAGCACTGGTAGAAATCCTATGGATAAACTCCATGATTTCTCTGACCGCCTCCTCGCAGGCCACAAATACTTCATCCTCTGTATTTGCTTTATCTCCCCGGGCATCAATCTGATTATGATACACATAAAGCAACGGTCTGCCGGTAAAAATTTCCCGAAGTTCCGCTATCTTTCGATTCTTTATATCATCAAATTGAAGGCACAGAGCATCCGGCTGATACATTTGAAGAATCGTCTGTCGCTCCGTCAGATTATCACAGTTTTTCTCATCCACTAGCACAGTATAATCATCCTTCATAGAAAGAGTGCTATGAGGAAGCAGCGCTGCCATTCCCAGTCTTGTATAGGATGGCAGAATTCCCAGCATTGTTTCTATTCTAGCTGTACACTTGGGATCATCCTGCATCTGCAAAAATAACTGCCTGCCCACTTCATAACGCATGGCGTCTGAAATAATAACAACTGTCCGTTCTTTACTATTTTTTATGTATCGATTATAAAAATTGCGCTGTAACGGTAAAGTCAGAAAAGCATCTTCCTCATGAAGGGCCGCATTCCATTTAGGGAGCTGAACAGCCAACACTCGGTTGGTATAAATATTCTCCACCATATTTTTTAGCGCCTCAAATCCGTCTCCGTTTTCCATTGCGTCAAAAGATGTATAGAATCTTCGATATTCCTGATCGATCATCCAGTCTTTTTCCTGATATTGTCCAATGATTTTCTTAAACTCATCCGGGCATTGATAATTTGCTGCCGTCGCCAACACATAGGTGCTTCTGATCACCCGATATTCATTTTCGGTTCTTCTTCCAAAATGCATCTTCATCCGCTTCTCACAGATATCCGGTATAGAAAGCTGGTCTAATTTGGCTCCGATATCTCCTGACAGCAATCGTTCAGTCAGCCACCTGACCAGAATCTGATCCACACACAGGAATGCGTCACAGTCCAATAATTCTTCCGGGGCATAACTCTGTAGAGCGGCTTCGGCATTCAGCCCGGTTTCCACATGAAGGGAAAGGCGATCATAATCGTCCCGGTAAAGGACATTATTCATCAAACTGTCCAGAAACGCAATGATCGTTCCGCCTTTATAAGACTGAAAACTCTTCCATGCCTTGGGAAGTTCTCCGTGAAGATATCGTCCGGTATAAGTAACAAACATCGTCACCAACAGTTTTTCCAAAGTCGGTTTCATATCTATATAACCAAAATACTGCTCGCAGAGCTTCCAAAAATCTTCCAGAAGATCATATTTTCCCATTTCTTCCAGAAATTTATTGTCTGTAAGATCCCCTTCTGTCAGCATCACCCGGACAACTTCTTCAAAAGAGCAGGTCCGAGTACGGCAGACGGCGCTGAGCAGACCAACCAAAATATTTTCCCGGTTAAAATTCTCTATTTCCAGATCATAAAATCTCTGGGTGCGCTCTTTATTTTTGAAAAACTTAATATGTTTTTCAATCACCGGCTTGTACTTCTCCTCTATGCCTAAATCCAATGACAACAGCGAGGCACGATCTGCAAAGAAACGCCGGGAATACAGCAGTGTATCCTCCAGATGGTTCTCTCGCACATCCGGTTTTGGAAATGGAGCGTAAATCAGATAATTGGTGGTGGTATCCACCCGTTCCAGAAAATACTTAGTATAAAACTGATTATCCTGTTCCAGATAGTAGACTCTGGCATTTTCCAGCTCCATATCCTTCATATCTTCTGCAAATTCTCCATTATCGTCATACCAGAAAACCAGCTTCCGGGTATCTCCGGTAAATTCCATATTGAGACGATCTATAATTTGTTTTAAGTTTAATTCAGCCATATGTTATCCTCGATTAAAATCTCCCAGTACCCTTTTTGACTGGTTCCAATGCGCTTAACAAGATTCCGGCGCTTCATTTTGTTGAGATAATACTTCACACGGTCAACTTTCCAGCCCAATTTAGCTGCTATTTCTTTCTGAGTGATATTGTGTTGCTCTTTGATTGCCGCCAATACGGCCTTATCTTCTTCCGTCAACCTAACTTGGGTGGTATCTTGGGTAGCGTTTTCAGTGGCTTGGGTAGTATTTTCATCACCTTGGGTAGTATTCCCGGCATCTTGGGTAGTGTTTTCGGCACCTTGGGTAGTATCCGCCAGTGCATCCTCTGTATTACGATAAAGGTTGATGCGAAATCCGATCTCCATATCACGGAATTCCGGCTCACGCAGGCCATATTCCCTCATGGCTTCCATAAGCTTCGGAATACCGCTGCCCCATGCCTCAATCAAATTCATATAGGAGAATGCATGGGCAAGCGCGCGATTTCGGATCTTGGAATATCCCTCTTTCATCTTATTCAATGTTACGCCGGGCATAAGACCGCCAGGGGAGGTGATTTCCAACCGATCATCATAGATGGCTACCTGAATATGGGAATTTTGCAAATAACTGCAATTCATAACGGCATTGATAATAAGCTCCCGGATACTGTCCGGCGGCAACTCATAGATGTCCTTACGGTAGATACCTTCCAGTTTTGCCCCAAGATGAATATTGCGCAGCACAAATTGGAATGCATCGTCAACCTGCTTCCACAACGGCCCGCCGTACTCACGTTTATCCACAAACACGGCACGGGTTTTCCCTTTGAACATTCCACATTGAATATAGGAAAGGAAATCATCTTTCCCAAGCAAAAAGACATATCCATTAGTGGGGTGGATGCTTCCGTCCTCCGCTTCAGCCAGCAATCCCCAGCTTAGCAGCACATTCTTGGTCACATCCTTGACCGCTTCTTTCTGCGATTCAGATTTGGCATTGGCGACAGCTACTTCTTTCATCTGACGGCACAACTCCTCAATTTCCTCATTCGTTACCGTCAAATCTCTGCGAATCACCTTATCATAAGAGCGGCCTTCATCCTCATAGTACATCTCTGCTGTTAAATCACGCCCGGCAGGACGAGATGTACCAGAGACTCTGATATAGGTACCATCCTTGATTCCCAAAGACTTGATATAATAGGGCCGCTGTTTTCCCGCACTGATCTCTGCAATGATAATGGTTTTATCATCAATGGTCTGCAAATAGACATCTGGAATGACAACCGGCTCACAGCTATCAGAAATTGCCGCTGTGATTGCGTCAATCTCTGAAAAAACAATATCCTTCGGGATACCGACCACTTTGCGGGTTACGTCGTCAACGCCAAAAACGATACGTCCGCCCTCGCCATTGGAGAAAGCAACGACCGTTTTCATATATTTCACACTATCTTTCGGTCTCTGAACCTTAAACTCAATATTCTTAGATTCCCCGGCCAGAATTTCTTCGATTGTCATACGATTTCTCCTTGTCTGCTGCCTTTATACTGAACAGGCTTAAACATTGTAATGCCTACGGATTGCTCCGCACTTTGTATCGCTTGTCTCATCATATTATTTTTCACGCTATTTTCCCATGATATTCTTAGAATCCGCCAGCACTTCATAGAATTTTCCATCTCTTGCAGTCTGGGCTTTACGATAATTTACTTTAACACCGTCATCCAGATCCAGTTCAATCCGGCTTAACGCCAGATGTCCGATCTTCTCATCATACTCCCGGCACTCTTTCAATTGTTTCTGAAGCTTGTCTTTACGCTTTGTAGAAGCTGCTACTTCACGGGCATTGGTACTGTTATCGATCATATCCTGCATCCGGTTTATCTCAGACTCATAAATCCTCTGCATTCTATGAAGATAATCCACACGCAAATTTCCAATGGTATCTGCGTTATAACGGTGCAAGTAAACAAGAGCCTTAAATCCATTCTGCTTGCCGCTGTCAAAGAGCCAGTAAATGGGGCGCTTTTGATAAGTCTTACAGTGATCCTTAAAGAAATCTTTCAGGAAATAATTACGGATCACTTCCCGGCTGGAATTACCTTTGTTTCCTAATGCTTTGGCTATAAAATCCAGGTTTTCCTCCAATGTATCAGGACCATACACCTTTTTCACCCATGCACAGAACATGCCTACAATATCATCCTTAAAATATTCCTCATCGGTAATGGGAAGGATATTGTCTGCATCCGGGATATAGGTGGTATATTTTGAAGAATCCCAGTCACCACCGGCATAAGCCAGACCTTCCACATCTAGGGAATAACGGCCAAACATACAGCCAACAGCATAGGAAATCAAGGAGCGAATATCTCGACTCAAATCTGCTTTTCGGACAGTTACATCCTTATCTTCTACTTCTGGTGTAAGTTCTTCTTGTAAACCATAAATGTCAATAAAAATACGATTGAGTTCTTCTTCATTCCTTTTCAACTTCTCAAAGCGATAATTGCACTGATTTTCCCAAAACATGTGATAGGTATAAGATAAGGAAGTATTGGCAAATGCCATCTCATCTGAAACATCTCCCCACACTGGTTCTGGTAGCCTTCCTGCCACTAATGGATGTTTCTTAAAATCCCATGATATTTCAAATGAATCCCAATCTGTTTTGCAAATATCTATACAATTCTTTACACATGGCTCAACAACTTCTACATACTCCATATTAGTAAATGGTAATTTTTTTACTACCATAGGTGTTACATTTAATGTTGGATTTAACAACGCAATTAATTTTTCTGCCACACAACTATTCAAGAATCCAAGCGTCAAAAAAATATTTTGTGCAGCTTTAGGAAAAAGCCCTAAACCTGCGGAGTCAAAGGTAAAGCCTTCTTCAAAATAGCGGAAGCTTGACTTGCCCGAAGTTATTTTAGACCAACCAATATGTTCTCTAAAATAAAATTCCTTTCCATCATGCCTAAACCCTTCTCGCATTTCCATTTTTTTAAGTGCGTCTTCATTATATTTCAGCACTAATTCTCTATTACCATACCATTTTCTATATTCTCCACCTTTATTATGAGCACTATATAAATAATTAAAATGATCGTACATACTACTTTTCGTAAAGTTTATTTCATACCACTCTAAAATAAAAACAGCATTTTCTCCTGTGCAAATACCAGCCTTTATAGAATAGTAGTTGTCTAACACATCATTGCCAAATATATGGAATATAGCTTTTCCTACCCAATATGCAATCGGTGATCCAGGAATTTTAGAGAAGTTCAACTGCTGAGCCTCATAGCGGTTGTTACCGCTCAAATATATCCCCTCTTTTTCCTGCTGTGTGGTAGCCTCTATTAAACGACAATATTTTCCCTTATATCTAGCAATATTGCTATTTCTTAAAACAAATGCTGTAGTCTGAACCACCTCACCGCCAATTTCTTCAAAAGCTCGTGCTCCAAGATGTGTCATATTCACTGTGTCTTTATACTGCAGTTTTTCTCTCAATTTTTGAAAACTTGAAAGAAACATCCAAGCATGCTGTGTTATCATAGCTTGATACATATTCTCTTTGACCATATATCCACAGCTTTCAATAAAAACAGCAAATAAATCCGACTTACTATCCGGATAATTCTTCTTCACATAATTTGACAGTTTTCCGCTCATTCCGCTACTACCCATATATGGCGGATTCGTCACAACCACATCATACTTTTGCGCCAGACATTGGCCAATTTCTACCAGTTCTCTTAATCTTATCTGTGTATCGTCCAAATGCAACGTATTCATGGAAATCTGTTCTCTCATACTTGCATCATCCACAAAACGGAGCAACAAATCCCAGTCACAGTTCTCTACTTGCAGAATGGAACCATATTCTTTCGCATCTACCAATGTATCCAACAACTTTTCCATCTGGATTCTGGCAGTATTTTTCTCTGTCTCATTTAGAGAATCCCCAAAATAATCCAATTGCGCTCGATTAATTCCGTTACTTTCCTGAATAGTATATACATGAGGTACAATTCCACGGGTCAGGATA
This sequence comes from Blautia sp. An46, assembly GCF_002161645.1. Lineage (NCBI taxonomy): Bacteria > Bacillati > Bacillota > Clostridia > Lachnospirales > Lachnospiraceae > Blautia > Blautia sp. An46. The sequence continues at coordinate 81,183 of NZ_NFIF01000017.1, forward strand.
CGCCGGTCATACTGACGTGCTTTCATCATCACCGCAAAATATGCCATCTGTGCCGCACGATCGTCAATATCCAGCCCATATAAGTTGTTTATCAATATACTCTGCGCTGCATCCCGTCTTGTATACCCCTGTGCTTCATATATTTGCATCAGTACGTCAAATAGATACACAAGAATATGCCCACTCCCCATACAAGGATCAATACAACGAATATCCTCTGGATTTAAGTTGGCGTACTCTTTGCGTATCTCTGCCAGTTGATCCTGTACTTCCGGTTCTTGTTCTGCTTCTTCCAGATAGTAATGCCATTTTCCGTCTTGAATAGAGTGATCTTCTCTATATGCCGTTTGTTCTGCCTCACTGGGCAGAAAATTATCTTTTTGCTCTGGATGTCCTTCTACCCATAAACGTCCCAGACTGTTTTCCACCATATAACGAACAATCCAGTCTGGAGTGAAAAGCTGAGTCGCTGCCGGTATATCTTCTTTCTTGATCTTAGTGCCAGACGGGCGTCCAAAAACCTCAGCTTTTGGTTCTGTATTGTAATACTGATATAACCAGCCAATAATCTCTACCTGTCCGCCTTTTTCCACATCAAAGTTTTCCTCCGGAATATCATTTACCAGACGATAGACCACACCTTCTTTATCAACCACAGAGATACTCAAAAGCAACTCTGTATAGTCGTTTGTCTTTTCAAACAGCGCAGGCAAAATCTCATTCAGCGCATTGCATTCTTTAATGAAAAGCAGCCGAAACAACTCGTCCAACTGATTGTCCTGCTTCATCTGAATCACTAACGCTCTCTCTGCCTCCGTAAATTCTAGATTAGCGTCGAATGGCGTAGTAACCAAATCCGGCTCCATCTTACCGGATTCTGAGGAAAGCACTCGAATATGGGAAGGCAAATAATCATTAACTTCCATAAAACGCACAGCAATCAGACGGTTAAACCATGTATAAGCCACTTCTTCCAACACATACTTATAGGCCATAGCATAATCACTTTCATCTGCTTTTTTATTGAGAAGCTCCACCAGGCGTTTTCTCTGTTTGACTGCCTGTCCATGTATAGAATAGGGTTCTGCTGTTCCTATATCATAAAATTCTGTATCACCTGTAGATTGGGGCAACGGATTAGCAATCCCCTCTGCCGTTATACCAAGCAAGCCAGCACGGTAATGTATATCTGCAATAAGTTTGTTTCTTGCCCAAATGGCAAAATTTTTGATTGCTGTTTTATTCATTAATATCTACCTCGTCAAGAAGAGCAAGGATTGCTTTCCCTAATGTTTCTACGATTTCAGCATACTTTCTTATATCTTCGTCTTTAAGCATCAGATGTTGTCCGATCTGATAAGATTTATCTCCGCTTTTTATAATATAGTCTTGATCTACAATGCCATCTTGATGTTGCAACAAATGCCTCTGCTGAAAACATATTCTCAACTTATCAAATTGTGCATTTGTAATCCAATCATCGTATCCTTTACCGACCAAATCATGCCATAATTTATTTCCATCGTCCAATCGTTGAAACACATTTCTTTTCAGCGGCTTTGCTCCTTCTATTTGCGGATAAATACATTCACACAAACGCTGAAACGCTACCACAAGATCCGGAACAGAAGTTTCTATAAGAGATGTACAGGTTCGAGCCGCTTCATCTTTACTAATTGCCTCAATAGCGTTTCGTATCACTTCAAGATTATTTATTTTTGCCTTAACTTTATCGATAGTATTAAAAAATGTTAATTTTGCAGAATTATGACCACAGCATGGGCAATAGAAAGCTGACCCAACAACTGCATATCGAGCCCCACATTTTTCACACTGAATTTTTTGTTCCATTTCTTCAAGTGCACTTACTGGAAGATTGATAAAAGATGTCTGACCAGAAAACTTCATAGACATCTTAATGAAACTTTTTCGAGGTTGCGAGCGATTGAAATCCCTTGCATCTTTTTCCAGTGCTTGCCCAATTTTTGCAGACACCTGATTAAATGCCTGCTTTTTGGCTTGTTCTATTTGCTCTGTTGTCCACCAACTTGTAGCAGGTGCTGAATGACCACAAAATGGACAAAAAGCCTCTTCATCACGAAACAAATTCTTCCAGTCTTCTGCATTTACTTTAAATTTAGACGAACACTTTTCGTTTGGACACTCCTTATCATAATACCCATCCTCATCCGGCAGTACATCCATCGTATAAGTCATCGTTCCATTAAGTTGTTCTAACATCTTGAGAGTATTTTCAAACATATCAGTCTCCTTATATCTCCACATTCAAAATAATATCCTCATCCATCTCTGCCAGCAAGCTCTCCCGCAAAGCATCCAGATACTTATCTACATCTTCTTTACTTTCCAACCTCCATGAGGCTGTATGTGTCATGGATTTCATGGATACATTTTTTGTCTTTCGCACCTTATAAGCCGCTGAGTTTTCTGCCACTCGATCAGCAAGCGGCTCACCTGTTCCTTGCTCCTCCTGTTCCTGTTTTCTGCGCTCTTCTTTCGCTTTTTTCTTTGCTTCGTCCAGATCCAGTTGACCCATTTCATTTAAGAGCCGGATTTTCAAAGCGTCCGCTTTATCTGCAAAACTGCGCAGAGATGAGACATTGTTGCATTTCTCTGCGCCCTGTCGGATTTCAGAAAACTGCGCCAGATAGCGCTCACGCTTACTGTCTCGATATGGTTTAGTATCCAACACTTCAAGTACACGTTCTCTGTCCTGATCAATGGAATCCAGCACCGGAACGGATTCCCCGTCCAGTATCTTGGTATATGTATCCATGAATTTTTCCCGCAGTTCCGGCAGTTTCGGAATATCACCATAGGGAACAGGCTTCCGGACAATGTTTTTCATCTGTGCCACAATTTCTTCCAGCTCGGCATCCACAATATAAGTCTTGCTGTCCTCATAGATCTCCAACATATCCAATGCCCGCTGAAAAATTTGTTTCTGCTCCCCGGCAAAGAACGCCTTTACCGGTTCATAGTCTTCCGCCAGATCATAAAAGCTCTCCCGCTGTTTTGAAACATACTGGAAAAATTCCAGTGGTGCCGTATACTGAAGAACCGAACGTAGCAGTCTAATACCGTCATTTACTGTTTTCTTTCCGGAATAATCGTATCGCTGATATTCTCCTTCCAGACGTTCCATCTCATAGATCATCTTCTGCGCATAATTCTGAAAGTTCTTCATTACCGTATCTTCATCATCTGCAGCACTGCTCACATGGAACAGTTCTTTCATTATATCCCGGACAGCTTTTTTATCTCGTTCATCCACTCTGACACGAACTTCCATCAGAAGTTTGTCCACATTCTGCTTTTTCGTGACAAGATTGACCAGTTCTTCCTCTGATTTATTCAGCAGAGTCACAGAAGCGCCGTTGACTGTAAAGGCTAAATCTCCCCGTTTAAACAGACGGGCAACCATCCAGTTCACGTCATCTTCTACAAAGCCATAAGGCGCCTTGGTGAACCGGTCTTTAATGGTCTTCATAGATGTCTTTATATAGTTCTTGGAATTCATGGCAATAAAACCAAGAACATCTTCTAATGCATGGATATTGGGTTCCGTTCCACCATCAAGTGAAAGAGTGAATTGATTGCTGGTGTGGAACATTTTACGGATCTCCGGTTCCCCCATTGGTGTATCAATATAACTAAGTTTATGATAAACAGTCTGTACCAGCCGGCCGATAGCCTCCTGAATCCTGGCAGACACATCTCTGGCGTTCAGTCTCGCAATATCTCCGTTCACATAGATAGTAGCGTCTTTTAACGCTTCTGTCAGATACAGCTTGGCATTTTCATTGCGCTTACGCATTTCTGTCCGCTTTGCTTCTTTGATACTCTCATACTGGGAAAGATGAGCATTCGTATTTTTACGCAGGAAACTTTCTATTTTCATATATGCCTGCATTTCCCGCAGGAACTCATCATCATTAGGAAGAAGAACTAAAACTTCCTTCCCCTGCCCGGACATCATCCGCAGTGTAGCGTCATCTGTACCACCCTCATACCATGGGGTCAGAATACGAAGTCCCACGTCATAGGACTGGTTTGCCTTATAAGGGCGATCATCCACAATTTGATTAAAAGAGAAGGTATATCTGCCGCCAAAAACCGGATAACGGTATTTCTTCTCAGATAAAATATCTTCAAAGATCATTTCTGAAATCTTGGTAATAACCTCCGGCATTTCTATATTTTCTTTTTCAATCTCATTATTGATCTCCTGCTCCTCATCCGTCAGGAAAATATATACAGAGCCATTCTTCTGCACCAGCATCTGGCGCACCAGTACCTTCAACGCCGCTTCTACTTGTTCTTTCAACTCTACTCGGTCATTATCAATATGATTGACCATAAGGCTGGTGATATTATCTACATTTGCCTCACAAGTCTGAATGTACTTGATCATAAACAGCGTTTTTAACACATTGATGGCAAAAACATCTGACTCTTTATGCTCCGGGTTAATCTGATTATTATCATAAGCCCGTATAATCACTCCACGATGACTGTGATCCAGGAAATTTTCCAGGGCATCATAAAAACAATGAAAAGGAACGATAGCCCCGGTCTCCTCATTCATCAAAGACATGGCAGATTCTTTAAAGAGTGCCAGCATAGAACGCTCGCCTTCAGACAGATGTTTTCCGGAAGCGCCATGAGTCCGGATCGAAGTCAACACACTTGCCAGCAGATTAAACTGGTAGGGGACAAAGGGATAGATTTCCTCAAAATCTTCTGCATTAGCATACAGCTTTTTCTCTACTCCGTCATTGAACATGATCAGATTTTTAATAATAGTTGTCTTCTGCCCGTAAAGCAGCCGCAGACTCTGGGCTGCCACATCTGTTTTATCCAGAATTCTTTTCTTAATAACCGCATCTACATTGGCAGAAGATAAAGACAGACGGGTATCAAAGCGTCCCTGAATTTTGGAAAAGTCATTGCCTTTCACCTTGGTGATAGAATCAATGTCCTGCTGACTTGTCACAATGACCCATGCTTTGCCCTTACATTCTTTACCCAGTTCTTCCGTCACCGTCTGAAGATTCAGCATCAGTCTGGAATCATCCCCTATGTACTGCCCAATCTCATCTACAAGGAAAACCACATGATGATTCTTCCCTTTCTGCTCAACATATGTATGTACACGTCTGGCAAAATCTTCAATACTGATCTGATACTCCGTAGTAGCCTTTTCGCACCAGTTTCGTGCGGCATCTTCACTCATAAATCCCATATCCGCCAGTACATCCACCACCGTATCCTGAATAAAGTCAAAATCCTGCCGGGAATCTTCCCATGCATCCCCATATTCTTCTTCAAAGGTATGCCTAAATTCTTCAAAACGCTCCTCTTCTGTCAGCCGCCGTTCCAAGTCAGCCAGATAGGGCATAGAACCACAAAATCCCTGCATTTCATTGAACACTTTCAGGAAGACTTTCACAATGGCATCCTTGTCCTGCTTGCCATTTGTATCACTCTTGGAGTCGATATTAAACAGGATTGCATCCGTAGGTGTTTCCGCTGCCAGTTTCATATCCGCCAGCACTATTGGATCAACAATTTTGTCGTCCTCAATAAAATAATCCAGGGCATGTTTCTCACCAACCTGTCTGTTTTCCAGTAGATAAGACAGGATCTTTAAGAAATGAGATTTACCACTTCCAAAGAAGCCTGAAATCCAGACACCCATTTTCGGCGTCTGTCCTACGATTCCTTTTTTATAGGCCGAAAAGAAATCTGCAAAATGTTTCTGCAGTTCTCTGGTCACTACATATTCTTCTAATTCCTGTGAGACATTGGTATCCTCGCCCTGTCCGACAATAATAACCCCTTGAATTTCACGGTCAATTTTTTTTCGGAACATATCCTTGATCAGCATCTTTTTCCCTCCATCATTTAACAAGCCGGAAAGCTCTGTAATAATTGTCGTCTTTTATCTCATTAAACAAGATCAATTCCTGTTCATTGTAAGTTCCCGGGAAAAACATCACCACAGGCACCCGAACAAATGCCTGATGAAGATTATTTAAGACCTTATGCGATCTGAGAATCGGATAACACTTGCCGATCCCGGTCAGGAAAACCACAGCCTCCTTCGGCGTATGCTCTTTAATATACTGAACAATCAGACTGTCATCTTCATTGATCTTCATAGAATTTGTAACCGCTTTTGTAATCCGCTCCAGTCCGCGCTTTTTCTCAAAATCAAAACATTTTTCCAGAAAATTTTTACTTTCCAAAAAGTCAATAATCATATCATAAAAATCATATTCTACCAGTTCAAAACCATCTATTTCTTTCCGATTTTTGCGTTTCATATACGCAATACGTTCCCGGACTTCCAGTTCCCTTTCCGGAGGATAGTCAAAAATCCAGTAGTTTACCTCATTTGCCCGTCCAAGACTTTGACGGAAAGATGGCCTTTTAATGGCTATCTCCATTTTATCCAAGCGCTCTGATAAATCAGTCATCATCTCACCCCCGTCAAAGCCTTTATCACCGGTTCCAGATCATGCTCCATCATCCACTGTCCTAATTCCGGCTCCAGAATCGGCTTTTTTATTCTTCGTATTTCTTTTCCCTTATCCGTCATACCTGCTTCAAAAAGCATAGTCTTATAACACCTTCCCAGCCTCTTGCAGGTATAATCCGTCCATCGGGCAGCTTTTTCGTTTTGCTGTTGTTTATCCTTAAAAAAGATCCGAATATCCTTGTCGGAAAATTCATCACTTCCAATAATCAGCTTTTCCCGCAGCACTTCATAGACAAAATCAAAAAACAGTGTGTCATAAACCATAACCGCTGTCAGCGCCAAAAGCTTCTGAGTGGATATATCCCCCTTCTGAAAAATCGGATAAAAACTTTCATCCAAGGATTGAATCCTGGCTGACACTGTCTGAAAGATCTGTTTTGCACGATCTGCTGATGGTGCGGCATAAAGATTTTCCTCTAAAGCTTGTCTGCGGATTTCTGTCATCTCTGTTCCATTGGCTAAAAGCTCTACCGTTTTCTTAAACTCCAAAAACCAGAAGGAAAGTTTAACAGCGCCTGCACTATATTCTTTTCTTATCATCTCACAGATACTCCTTTCCCACTCATTTTGCTTCCGAACCTGTCCTATTATCCGGACACACGTCTGGAAGAACCTCCGCAATATCACTTAACTGACAATGTAAACTCCGACATATCCGATCAAGCACATCCAAACTTACATATTCTCCATTTTCCATTTTAAGTAATGTAGAATAACTTACACCTGTCAATGTGCGTAAGTCCTTCTTTTTCAGGTCTTTGTCTATCATTAATTTGAATAGTTTTTTATAGGAAATTGCCATAATGGTATCCTTTCATTGAAATAAAAACTATTGGTGCCCAATATACTTTACAAGTATATCATAGTATGTTGGATTCCGCGATAATATTTTGGAGTTCTCGGAACTTTTTCTGAAACCACATAATTCCATCTATTTCCAAACGTTCCTAACCTCCATAAATTCATTCGCATCTTCTCCAATCTTTTTCCAATGTAAAACTGCCTCATCTGTGCATTCCTTTTGAAAAAGGAAATGCGCAATTTGGCATGACAAAATTCTGCAACGTAATTTATAAAGTGCTTTTTGTTCTTCCTCTTCCTCGGATATAATTGTAGTATCGGTCAAACGTTCCAGTGCAGAAGTAAGCAATGAAAGCTCCTCGTTTTCTGGAATTCTAAATTGCAACAATGACCAACAGAGTTTAAGTGCTTCTAATAGATTTGACTCTTCACCAAGCATTCTATAAACCACAAAACGAAATGCATTGTTCCAGAATTCACAGGAATTTCTAAAACTTGTCAGGGGTCTATCACTTCTTTGAAGCTCAAAATAATAATCTTTTATCAACTCTATATCTTCTTTATCTGACAGCCATAATTTTACATCAAGGGCGGATAAAGATATCGATGAATCCTGCTTTTCAAGACAATCCGCTCTAAACAAATCTAAAGCTGGGGAATGATAGACACTTTCGAAGCTCTTTTCCAAAGATAACGCCGCCTCTCTTTCCTCTATAGAGAAACTGTCATCTGCTTTTTTTAGAAACACTTGCATAAACAGCAGAAAACTCATCCGTATCCTATTCTGTGGCTCAAAATGATCTTGATTCGACATCCACTTCCTGTTTTTTTCCACATATTTCTTCAATACCTCAAATACCTGCTGATACTCAATATCTGACGGATCCAACTCTGAAAAAACAGAAAGTACATTTCCAAACTGTGTGCCACCTGAAAATAAGGCTGGGCTTTCCGCATCCTTTTCCAATTTGGAAATGGTATTATCAAGTATTTCTTTCGCATTTTTCCGTTTATCTTCCGGATTCAAAAAATACAAGATTTCCTGATAATTTTTTTCATCTTCTTTTAAAATTTGTAAAAGCTGTTTTTTATCGCCTTCTCGTAATTCTACTATCTGATACAAAGCAATCCATCTGTCACAAGCATACTTTTTCTGCTCTTGATCTTCTTCTCCCATCTTGTGTCTAATTTCGTTCATCACATTATCATATAACTTTTCAGTCAATTTAGTTTTCTGCTTGGGTACCCTAACCTCCTGTATAGGATCCTCATAATCATGAACTCTATTTGTCTCCATAGGGAATAGCAAAATTTTATCCAGCCGTTCCATCTGTTCCGACACAGTGAAAGAATGGATGACACCTTTTATAAGTTGTTTCATTCCTATAAACTTTCTTTTGACATTACTACGACAGATTTTCAAAGCCACTCCCAGCACAGCATCCAATATATCAAGTGAACATTTATAAACCAGTCTTGCCAGAAGCTGCGGGATTACTGCCGCTGCATACTCATAAATAGATGCGGCAGAAAATGAAAGACTCGGATTGATATTTACGATTAGCTTGTCCAATATTCCTACATATTCATCTACAATCTTATCTACCTCTGTCTGCGTCATACTAGACAGTTGCACCCTCCCATAAAACAAATCAAGATGTTTTGTATCCTGGGCCATTATAGCCTGCATGAGGCACCAATGAGGATAGTACAATACCAGCCTTGTAATAGTCCCTTCCAGCCCTTTCGTATTCGTCACATTTCCTAAGCGCAATGGATGTCCACTCTGTTCCATAAAACGCAAATATTCCATTGCATAAAACAGCTTCGTATGATCAGTTCCCCAATGAGTTGTTCGTGTTATAGAAAGATCAAAATTCATTTTTTCTTCATAATACGGCTGATTCTTATCTAACGAATTCAAAGCCAGACAATATTTATCATTTTCATCCCACCAGGAAAAATAGCTTTGACAGGTACATGCTTCCACATGTTCAAAGGAAAAATTTCTCTGCCTGATAAAATTAATCAAGGATACACAGCTTTCTTCTATAGATGATAGATACTCCGTTTTTTCGGAACGCATAAAACTCTTCCTCAAAGAAATAAGATTATCCATAAGAAGATTCTCCGCCTTGGAAAACTCACCAATAATAGCGTACATGCTTCCCTTTATCAACGGCCAATATAAGTCTCCTTTTGATAGATCCCACCGTTCAAGATTTGCCGACAAATTTTTAAACTCAAACCGATACAATGACTTCCACCATTCGCAGGCAAAGAGGAATTGTTTTTCTTCATAATTAAGGCTTTCCTTCTGAAGCAATCCCAGACATTCTTCATATTTCTCCCACTGTGCCTGCTCCCTAAAAGCACGTAACAATTGAAGCAGTATACTCTGGATTTTTTCATTATCTTTATCCGAATGCTGGTCCATCTCTGCAAGAATCTTCCAGAACTCTTCTGCAATTTGAGGTAAAATTGGCCGTCCTGCAATGTCCAAAAACTTTGTATATTCATACATATAATCAAGTTTTTCCTGACAAGATGCTTTTTCTAACACATCCGTTCTATCCAATTCATAAAGGACATATGAAACTCTATTTTTCATCTTCCATGGCAATACAATCCATCCAGGATAAGTTTCATTCAGCGTCTGAAGAAGTGAAATTCTTCCTGCGATTGTCTCCTGCCATTTCTTCGGAAGTTTGTTTGCACTAAACCATGTATCCTCAGCTTCTTTACTTTTAACCCTTTTATGCAGTGCATCGACAAATGCAACTATTCTTCCGGCAACATCTTTATCTCCCCAAATTGCTGTCAAATCAACCACGACAATATTCTGTTCAAATAATAGTTTGGCTTTTGCCTCAAGAATCGGTGTGACAGAAATCATATATATCTTTTGGGAGCTGCTTTTGCCTAGATTATCATGTATCCACCCGATCCATTTAAGGAAATTGGGGTCTTCACAAGAAAACCCAACCATACAAAACACATTTTCTAACAAGGACTGCTGTACCGTATTTACGAATGGAGCGAATCGTACAGGATATGTCCTATAATCTTCCTCTGTAATGATAAAAGGGCGATGAGAAGGAAACGAACCATGCAGTTTAATTATCCTTGGCACATCGTTGCTGTTCACCAGATCCTCCTGAGAGGCAACTACATGATAACGTCTGGAAGTAACTGTATCCGCCGCCCGCTCTAACAAAGTATCATAATTGGTAGTAAATACATCCGTCCATGGCAAATCCATCAGACTCGTATATAACTCCGTTGGAGCATATTCCAGATCCGGAGCTGCCTCTTTCAAAATGCTGTCCAGTTTAGGTCTTCCGGATATTGTCTCCACCTCCTGGGCTAACCGTAGAGAACTGCAATATTCTTTTCCCGGTCCATCTTCTTCTCCATATAAAGAAGTATAGAACAAATCAGATAACTCTTTCCAATCTAAGAATCTCTTGTCTGTAGCATTAATCTTTTTTGCATTTTTTGAAAATCCTGCCCCCACCATTAGTGCCGCATGGCCCTGAGCCAGCGCTTCCGAAATATCTCTTATATAGGTATTGATCATACTTTATCCCTTTCCTTCTTTTTCCCACTCTTAATTTATGCTTTAGGCAGATTTTCTAATATGTATTTGCACACGCCTTCACAGACCATCTGCCACGTCATATCACCTACATAAAAATTATCTTTTTGATAAAGCTCCCACAGATTAGGAAGACCTTTATCCTCTGAGATGGATTTTATTATGTTCTCTATCTGTGCTGAGTTAAAAGTAGTTTTTCGCTTTATGCAGGTAGCAGAGAAAGCTTCCACCAACACAGCCTTATCAATAGCCACCTTATTCTCATGCACAATCTCATACACATCATAAAAATCTCTCAGCCGGGTTGTTGTAATTCCTCTGGCCAGGATGGTCTGTATCTTTTCTGCAAGAAGTGTTTCCGGTGTATAACTCATCAATTCTATGTTCCGGTCTTCAAACATAAGACGGTAATTATATCGAATTGCTGACGGTGTGATCACATCATCTGTGGAAAGATCAATCTTTACTCTCTGCTTCAAACGGTCAAGCCTGGCTTCTAATACTATCCTAATTCCCAGATATTCAAAATCCGTCATAATCCTAGTAACTTTTGCAATCTCAAAATGGATTCCATCTTCTATCGGAATATCAATAATTTCTTTCACACTCCTTAAGGTATCGTCTTCATTTAACGGAAGAGAGCTAACTGTTGTATCGATATCCATTGTCGCCCTTGTATCAATTCCAATAAGGGAAGCAACCAGCATCCCTCCCTTTAATATGAAATAACTTTTCGGAATCTTCAGCCCTTATCCCATGGGCCTTTCATTCCCTACTTCAAAAAAATCACCCACTTTTTTACCGAAAACACTTGACAAATCCCTCAAAATTTGCGGCGAAGCCGATTGATTATATTTTATTTCAATCGACTGGAGGCGATTTCTTTGTTACCTGTTAATCCCGGCGGTCATGCCGCCTATCAGCATACTTTCGTATCTGATTTCCTTAAGTTTTATCCCGATCCCTTCGCTCTTCCTAAAAGTACCTGGGATTATATCGTGCAGTTCTGGTATCTCGATCTCTCACTGACCGATTCCATCATGCAGCAGTGCTACTCTGTCTTTGGCCCTGAACCACGGCTTCCTTCCTGCATGCTGCGCTCTTATCTCCTTGCTTTAAAACTGAAGGTTTCTTCTATCACGGTTTGGTGCCGTTTGCTTAAGGAAACTCCTTTTTTTGCCATCCTCAGCGGATTCCCTTTCGGGGATACTCCCGGTGTCGGGACTTTTTATGATTTCTTCTCCCGTATCTGGCAGGATGACGCCAGCAATCTTTCCCCAAAAGACCGTTTCCCCAAAATGAAAACTCCTAAGGGGAAAAAGAAAGGGGATAAGACTCCCTGTGACTCTTCCAGTATGGCTTCCAGGCTTCTCCCTTTGCTGGAACGCTGGAACCTAAAACCGGAAAATCCTTTTTCCCTTGTTTTCCAGCTCTATCGCCATCAGTTCCTGGATCCTTCTATTCATAAAGGCTTGATCGATCCAGAACATCTGGCTCTTGCTGGAGACGGCACTCCTGTCCGTACTGCCGCACAGCAGCGGAAAAAGCGACTCTGTGATTGTAAGGAAAAAGGCTGTTCTTCCTGTAACTGCAAGCGTCATTATTCCCAGCCCGACTGTAACTGGGGATGGGATTCCCACCGGGAATCCTATTTCTTCGGTTACCACCTCTACATGTATGTGGCTTCCGATTCCTACAGCGACCTTCCTGTTTTTCCTCTTCTGGAGCGGGCTTCCCGTCATGATATGCTTTCTTTTCTCCACTCCTTCTTCTCTATGAAAGCATATCTCCCGGAATTCCGGATCGAGAAACTCCTTCTGGATTCCGCCCATGATGCTTATGCGGTCTATGAATACTGCCAACGGGAACATATCACGCCTTTTATCGACCTCAATCCCGGCCATACCGGGCACTTTACTTATAAGGACGATTTCTCCATTGACAATGACGGTGTCCCGATCTGCAAGCTGGGCTTACGTATGCATAAAGATGGATATGAGGCTGCCAAACACCGGGCGAAATACCGGTGTCCAAAAGCAAACCGGAAACGTGGCTGTTTCTGTGAACATCCCTGTTCACCGGCGAAATACGGCAGGACTGTGCATATTTATACAAAGGACAATCCAAGACTGTTTAACATACCGCCAAGGGACAGTAAGGCATGGAAAAAGGAATACGGCAGAAGAGGTAGTGTAAAAAACTTTGTGGCTTTGGTAAAAAATGGCTCCTTTTTGGTAAGAATTACAGATATGACAATTCTTATCGAAAAGGAGTTTATTTATGGCAGTAGCAAAAGACCAAATC
>NZ_NFIF01000018.1:0-87536 GCF_002161645.1 Blautia sp. An46
AACCAGCTATTTTCGTATCAGATACAGAGAAATGCCCATCTCCATGGCTCATTCATCTGAGATAGTAACTTGAAAAACCTTTATTTTAAAGGAAAATCACTTGACAATATAGGGAGGAAGGAACATGGACAGATATATGAAAGCGCCTCTGGATCGGGAAGAGGTAAAGACCTTGAGAGCAGGGGATTATGTATATATTACGGGAACTATCTATACAGCCAGAGATGCGGCACATCTGCGGATGTCCCAGGCACTTGATAAGGGAGAGAAGCTTCCAATAGAACTGGAAGGGAATGTGATTTACTATATGGGACCTACCCCGGCAAGAGAGGGAAGGCCTATTGGCTCTGCAGGGCCTACCACTGCCAGCCGTATGGATAAATATACCCCCAGGCTTCTGGACCTGGGCCTTACAGCCATGATTGGAAAAGGAAAAAGAAAACCAGAGGTAACAGAGGCTATTGTCCGGAACGGTGCAGTATTTTTCGCTGCAGTGGGAGGAGCAGGAGCTCTTCTTTCTAAATGTATAAAAAAGGCAGAAGTGATCGCCTATGAGGATCTGGGAACAGAGGCTATCAGAAAGCTGGAAGTAGAAAATCTCCCAGTGATTGTAGTTATTGATTCTCAGGGAAATAATTTATACGAAGAAGTATTAAATAAGCAGTGATGAAAAGCAGGACCCTTATCTGAGCTTTCAGGACTGAAAAATTTAAAATAAAAGAGCGCTGTATTTAATGAATAGAGGAACTGGTTTTGACCAACTATTATTAAATGCAGCGCTTTGTTTTACATTGTGTGAACCAGAAGATTATGGTATACTAGCCGCAAAGATGCGTCCAGTATCGCCTATTGCCGCCAAATGAACATAAATGTTCGCTTGGCCCCTTGTACACTGAGGGTAAAGGCAGAGAAAAGAAACAGGAGGTCTTATGAGAAATAATAATACAAGTCCCATTGTTTATATTGGCGTACTGCTGGTGACCCTGGTCATTTTGACAGCAGCCAATATGCTGAGAAGTCAATTTTCTTCAGAGGAACCCCAGGAGGAAAATCAGGTCCAGGGAGAATATGCACTGAAGGCGGTTTATTTAGAGAAAGAGGACGGAAACAGTATTTTTGTAAATCTGACAGAGGAATACCCATTTGATGGAAACATACCCGAGGGAGAACTCTATGATGAGGATGGCGAAAAGATCACCCAGGAAGATCTGAACAGCGGAGATGTGCTGAATATCTGGGGAAACGGCGTTATTGCTGAATCCTATCCTGCCCAGTACAATGGGATCACAAAAATGGAAAGAACAGAGCAGTCTAACCAGGAATATATTGATCAATACGGGCATTATCTGGAGGAGCTTTTTGTAGAAAAGGATCCCTCAGAGCTGCCTTATCTGAATGTGTGCTATAGGGATGAACTGGCAGATGCGGCAGTGATGATCCCGGATCCCCTCAGTTATACCTGGACATATACAGATGAAAGTGGGGAGAGCAGGGCTGTTACTACAGATGGGGCTCATGTCCTTCATACAGAGCCGGTGGAAGTGAAGAAGATTTCAGAACCCATGACTATGGAACTGTACTTTGACGAAGTACCCGAGAGTGTAGAGCTTCTGGTTTGGGATGATACCCTTCTGGGACAGTACCAGGACAGTGCTGATCAGATTCCGGAGGGAACAGCTGTGGAAGTGACAAAAAGTAGAAAGGGAAATCTGGAGTTTAACGCCCAGCCTGGTTCTGTATACCTGGTGCAGGGACAGTGGGATCAGGGTACTGTAGAATATGGGTTCTGGGTGCCATCGGAGTAAAGTTATGGACTGAGTACAGCTAAAAGCTTTAGTGAATAGAAAATGGGAGGAAGAAAGATGATACAGGAAGAGGAATTATTGAAAAAAGCAAAAGAGGCAGGATTTGACAACTGCCGGATTCTTCCGGCAGGAGAGCTGAGTTTTGACCATTCGCTGAGAAAATATTGTGAGGTAAATTATTGCGGGAATTATGGAAATAACTATTCATGTCCTCCAGAATGCGGTACACCTGAGGAAATGGAAGAAAAAACCGGGAAATTCTCCCGGGTTTTGGTACTTCAGACTATTACGCCGGTGCATGACATTGCCGATGACCGGGAAACCAGGGAAATCAAGCACCGCCATAATCAGATGACTTGGGGACTTATCGACGGCCTTTCAGAGAAGCTGGGAAACTTTCTTCCGGCTATGGCAGGCCCCTGTCAGATTTGTAAAGACTGCGAGAAAAAAGATGGAAAACCTTGCAGCTTTCCAGAGAGGATCGCATCCTGCCTTTCAGCCTACTGCATTCAGGTGGACAAGCTGGCAGAAAAATGTGATATGCCTTACTGGTGCCAGGGAGAGGTGGCTTTCTTCAGCCTTCTGTTTTTTTCCTGATTCCCGGGGACAAAACGCAGAAAAAGGTGTATACTAGAGACAGAGAATGATGAACACAACAGGAGAAACAAAATGGATGCTATTAGAAAAGAACTGATCAGAAAAATACAGACTCTGGGAGAGGTTTATACCATTCTTTCCAGGGCTACCAGACTGCCCTATGTAATCTGTGATCCGGAGAGCTTCAATGACCAGGTATGGATATTTGAGAGTAAGGAAGAGCTGGAAAAGGCTGTGAAGCCTTTTACAGATAAGAAAAACCCCGTTGCGGCTATTAAGGTGGAAAACAAGAGCTATCTGAGTTTTTATACGACTCTTTACACTCTGGGAGTAAACGCAGTGGTGTTTTATGAGGAGGATAAGGCTACGGAACTGGAATTAGAAGAGATTGTAAAAAAACCGGATTTCTCTTCTCTTCCTAAAGAAAAGCAGCCGCTGTTTAACCCTCAGCTCCAGCTTTCTGGTATTTATTTTATGCAGGAACTGCGAAGAGGCGGCGCTAATGAGGAAAAAGATAATCTTCCGGAACTTGAAGAAGAAGTAGCTGCAAATGTGGTAAAAAGCAGATACCTTATGGCTGTACAGAGACCGGAAGAGGGGCAGGATCAAAAAAATGTACAGGTGCCTTACATCAAAAATAATCAGGGAGATATTTACCAGCCTCTGTTTACAGATGCGGAAGAATTCCGGAAGTTTAATAAAGAGAAGAAGCTTCAGGCTCTGCTGGTAGGTTTTGACAATCTGGAGAAGGTCCTGATCCCGGCGGCAAAGGGGATTATCATCAACCCCCAGGGATTTAATCTGATCATTCCAAAAGAGAAGATCCAGGGACTGAGGCAGCGGTTCGGCATTGCGCCTCAGGACGGCCAGAAATAATGTGTCCTGCGGAAAGAAAGCAGGGACCAAACAGGCTTCTGAGCATAAGATCAGGAAGGAGAGATAGGCTTGAAGATTGATATGCACTGCCATACACGGGAAGGTTCCCCGGACGGGAAAGTACCTATTGAACAGTATATACGTATGCTGCGGAATCAGGGATTCGGAGGCATGCTGGTGACGGACCATGACTCCTACGGGGGATATCGCTATTGGAAGAAGAATATCAAAGGAGATAAGTATCAGGATTTTTTGGTCCTGAAAGGAATAGAATATGATACCCTGGACGCAGGCCATATTCTGGTGATCATGCCGGAGACTATAAAGCTGCGGCTTTTAGAGCTTCGGGGGATCCCGGTGCAGATGCTGATTCCTATTGTTCATAATTACGGAGGAATCCTGGGACCTGCCCATCCCTGCGGAGAAAAGTATATGAGTTTTATGAACGCAAAGGCTTATCAGAGAAATCCGGATATCCTAAAAGAATTTGATTTCATGGAAATTTTCAATGCCTGCGAACCTCAGGAGGTAAACGACAGAGCAAAAGCAGTTGCAGAGCAATATGGATTGCCGGGAACAGGCGGCAGTGATGCTCACAAAGCAGACTGCATTGGCCTGGCTTACACAGAAATCCCAGATGATGTGACCTGTGAATCAGATCTTATCACTCATATTATGAAAGGAACGCCTATGGAATGCGGCGGTTCTATTTATACCAATACTACTAAGGAAAAAATGGGGAAAGCCAAGGGTCTTTTTTCACGTTCTTTCTGGGTATACAATAAAGTGGGAGGATGGAGTAAAGCCCTGAGCAGGAGCAACAAGATGAAGAAGGGATATGTAGAAAGAGTAGAAGTAAAAAAGGAAGAAAAGAATGAGCAAAAAAATGATTAATGTAGCCCTTCTGGGGCTGGGAACAGTGGGAACCGGTGTCTATAAAGTCCTGAAAATGCAGCAGGATGACATGGAAGATAAAATCGGAGCCAGGGCAGAGATAAAAAAAATCCTGGTGAGAAATCTGAAAAAGGCTGCGGCTAAAATCGAAGAGCCAGAGCTTTTGACTAATGACTGGAAAGAGATCCTGGAGGATGATTCCATTGAGATTGTTATAGAGGTCATGGGAGGAATCGAGCCAGCCAAGACTTATATGCTGGAGGCCTTAAAGGCAGGAAAACATGTGGTGACGGCAAATAAAGACTTGGTGGCCTCTTACGGACAGGAAGTACTGGACTGTGCGGCAGCCAACAACAGAGACTTTCTTTTTGAGGCGGCAGTGGCGGGGGGAATTCCTATTATACGCCCGCTGAAACAGTGCCTGGCAGGCAATCATCTGTCAGAGGTGGTGGGGATTGTCAATGGAACTACGAATTTTATCCTTACCAAGATGACCCAGGAAGGAATGGAATTTGCAGAAGCTTTGGCTCTGGCCACCAGGCTGGGCTATGCGGAGGCTGATCCTACAGCAGATATCCAGGGGCTGGACGCAGGAAGAAAGATGGCGATTCTGGCTTCCATTGCCTTTAATTCCAGAGTTACCTTTGAAGATGTGATCACAGAAGGGATTACTCATATTTCTGCAAAGGATATCCGGTACGCCAGGGAATTGGGCTGTGTGATCAAGCTTATGGGATTGGCCAGAAATACAGATTCCGGAATCGAGGTTCGGGTCCAGCCTATGCTGGTTCCCCAGGAGCATCCTTTGGCGACTGTCAATGATTCTTACAATGCAGTCTTTGTAAAAGGTGATGCAGTAGGCGATGCCATGTTCTATGGAAGAGGAGCGGGGGAAATGCCTACAGCCAGCGCCATTGTGGGAGATGTTTTTGATATTGTAAGGAATATCCTCTTTAACTGCACGGGAAGGATCAGCTGTACCTGTTACAAAAATCTTGCCGTGAAAGAGGCAGAAGATATCGAAAGCCGTTTCTTCATGCGGCTTCATGTAGATGACCGCCCAGGCGTACTGGCAGGAATTGCCAGTGTGCTGGGAAATAACAATGTGAGCATTGCCCAGATGATACAGAGGCACAAGGACGGAGATCTGGCAGAAATCGTAGTGGTAACCTCCAAAGTACGGGAAGGAAACTTTAATGACGCCATGATGATCGTAGAGGGCTTGAATGCAGTACATAAGATATCCTCTGTGATTCGTGTATATGGAGGCCAGAGATGACAGAAAAGCTTTTTTATGAAGACAGCTATATAAAAGAATTCCGGGCCAGGGTTTTGTTCTGTACGGAAAGGGAAGGCGGTTATCAGGCAGTTCTTACGAGAACTGCCTTTTTCCCAGAAGGAGGAGGACAAAGTGCAGACACCGGCTTTTTATATACAGAAGACGGCATCGAAGTAAACGTTACTGATGTGCAGGAAAAAGATGGTGTAGTCTTTCACTATATTACAGGTCCTTTGAAAGAAGGAGAAGAAATAACAGGGAAGCTGGATTTTCAGGAGCGGTTTTCCAAGATGCAGCAGCATACCGGAGAGCACATTATATCAGGACTGGTCAGCCGCCATTTCGGCTATCACAATGTGGGATTTCACCTGGGTACAGAAGAGGTTACCATGGACTATGACGGTGTGCTGTCCCAGGAAGATTTGGAGCAGATTGAGGAAGAGGCCAATGAGGCAGTGGCAAAAAATCTGCCGGTGGTTGTTCTTTACCCTTCAGAAGAAGAATTAAAGAATATTACATACAGAAGTAAGATTGAGATTGAGGGGCAGATAAGGATTGTGCAGATACCGGGATATGACAGCTGCGCCTGCTGTGCGCCTCATGTAAAGGAAACAGGCAGCATAGGCCTGATCAAGATTGTGGGCGCCATTCACTATAAAGGCGGTATGCGGGTATCTATGCTCTGCGGATTCCGGGCTCTCTGGGATTACCGGATGAAAGAGAAAAATATAGTCCGGATATCCAATCTCCTTTCTGCAAAGCAGGAAGACACAGCTCAGGCAGTGGAACGTCTGGGACAGGAAATAAACCGTCAGAAGGAAAAGATCAGGGACCTCCAGCAGCGGTATGTGGCTCTTTGCCTGGAAGAAGCCAGAAAGAAAGCAGCCACGGCTCCGGAAGAAAATATTTTACTTTTTGCGGAGGAACTGGATGGCGGGGCCAGAAGGAATTTTGTCAATGGAGCTATGAAAATGACCGAAGGCTTTGCAGGAGTTTTTGTGGGGACCGATGAGCAGGGATATCAGTATGTGCTGGGAAGCAGGAATCAGGACATACAGGAGGCAGGAAAAAAACTGAACGTCCGTTTTCAGGGAAAGGGCGGAGGCCGTCCGCCTATGATACAGGGTTCTCTTAATGGAACAGAGCAGGAGATTAAAGAGTTTATAAAAAATATATGAAAACGGAGGTACAGCGCTATGGAAAGAGCATGGTGGAAAGAAGCAGTGGTATACCAGATATATCCCCGGAGCTTTATGGATTCTAACGGTGACGGAATCGGGGATCTTCCGGGAATCATCAGCAAACTGGACTATCTGAAAGAGCTGGGAGTGGATGTAATCTGGTTGTCTCCCTGCTACAAGTCGCCTAACGATGACAATGGATATGATATTTCTGATTACCGGGACATTATGGATGAGTTTGGAACCATGGAGGATTTTAAAACGCTTCTGGAAGGGATACATGAGAGAGGCATGAAGCTGGTCATGGACCTGGTAGTAAATCACACTTCCGATGAGCATCCCTGGTTTATAGAGTCCAGAAAATCCAAGGACAACCCTTACAGAGACTATTATATCTGGAGAGACCCCAAGGAGGGAAAAGAACCCAACAACTGGACTTCTTATTTTTCCGGCCCCGCCTGGGAATTTGACGAGGCTACGGGACAGTATTACCTTCATCTTTTTACCAGAAAGCAGCCGGACCTGAACTGGGAAAATGAGAAGGTGCGGTATGAGATTTATGATATGATGAAATTCTGGCTGGATATGGGCTGCGATGGATTCCGGATGGACGTGGCAAATCTTTACTCCAAGGTTCCAGGGCTTCCTGACGGTATTCCCAGAAAAGGAAGAATCGGGGCAGAAAATTATCAGAACGGCCCAAGGATCCATGAGTTTTTCCATGAGATGAACCGGGAGGTCCTTTCCAAGTATGATATTATGACTGTAGGAGAGATGTCTGATGTACCTTTGGAAGAGGCTTTGAAATATGCGGGAAAAGATACCCATGAACTGAATATGGTATTTCAGTTTGAGCATGATGACCTGGATACAGTGGATGGAGAGAGATGGGCCTATCGGAAAGTGCCTCTGCCGGAATTAAAGGCAGTTCTCAGCAAATGGCAGGTGGCAATGAATGACAAGGCCTGGAACAGTCTCTACTGGACCAATCATGATCAGCCAAGGACTGTTTCCAGAAGAGGAAACGATAAAGAATTCCGGAAGGAAAGCCAGAAGATGCTTTATACCATGCTGATGACCATGCAGGGCACTCCTTATATTTATCAGGGAGAAGAGATCGGCATGACCAATGTTTATTTTGATTCTATAGAGGATTATGATGACGTAGAAATCCACAACTGCTGGAGAGAAAGAGTTATCAAAGGGGGAGAGGATCCCCAGAAGCTTCTGGAGGGTATCCGCTACCGGGCCAGGGATAATGCCAGAACGCCTATGCAGTGGAGTGATGAGGAGAACGGCGGCTTTACCACAGGAACTCCCTGGCTGAAGGTGAATCCCAATTATAAAGAGATCAATGTGAAGGAATCTCTTGAAGATGAAGATTCTATTTTCCATTACATGCAGAAACTGATCCGTATGAGAAAAGAGAATCTTACTGCAGTCTATGGGGACTTTAAAGAGTATGAGCCGGATGATCAGCAGCTTTACATATATGAGAGAAACTATCAGGAACAGAAAATGTTCGTGGTATTGAATTTCTCAGACCAGGAGGCCTCCTTTACCATGCCGGAAGAGTGGAAAAAAGAAGAGGCAAAGCCATTGATCGGAAATTATCCGGAGAAACCTTTCCAGAGCCGGACCTTTGCTCCCTGGGAAGCAGCAGTGTATATCAGATAAACTCCTGAAAAACGGGGATAACAGAAGTCTTTCGGGAAATAATAAGATACAGTATATATGAGGAAAATGGAGCTGACCTGTGAAAATGTGTACATGTATTGCTTATGAAAACGGAGACTTTTATTTCGGACGGAATATGGACCTGGATTACTCGATTGGAGAACAGATTATTCTTACTCCAAGGAATTATATCCTTAAATTCCGGAAGCTGAATCCTGCAGAAAAACATTATGCCATGACAGGTATGGCCGCTTCTGAGGATACATTTCCTCTTTACGCCGAAGCAGTAAATGAAAAAGGCCTGTTTATGGCAGGCCTGAATTTCCCACAAAATGCAGTATATCAGGAGGCGAAAGAAGGAGGGAAAAATGTTGCTCCTTTTGAGATTATACCATGGCTTTTGGCCTCCTGCGCTTCTGTGCAGGAAGCCAGAGAGCTTCTTTTTCAGGCCAGGATCGTAAAGATTCCTTTTGCTGAAGAGATGCCTCTTGCTCCTCTCCACTGGATGCTGGGTGACGGAAAGGAATGTGTGGTTTTGGAGGCAGTGGAAGAAGGACTGAAGATTTACGAAAACCCTATAAAGGTACTGACGAATAATCCCCCTTTTCCCTTTCATAAAGATTATCTGACTCATTTTCGGAAGCTGTCACCAGGGCAGGGAGAAAATACCTTTTCCAGGAAGCTGCCCCTGGAACCCTACTGTCAGGGAATGGGAGGAATAGGACTTCCGGGAGATGCTTCTTCTGCCTCCCGTTTCGTAAGGGCTGCCTTTCTGCTTTGGAATTCCAGATGTGAGAAAGAGGAAAATGCCAATGTATCCCAGATATTTCACATACTGGATCAGGTGAGTATGGTGAAGGGGACAGTTCTTACAGAGGAAGGGACCTGTGATATGACGACTTATTCCTGCTGTGTAAATGGAAAGAGAGGAGTCTATTATTATAAAACCTATGACAACAGCAGCGTACAGGCTGTGGAGCTGGCAAAAGAAGACCTGGAAGGAGAGAGACTGATCTGTCATAAGGTTTCGGTGAGAGGGGTTCCTGAGAAATCTTTTCAGTCAGGAATTTAACTGGTAACAGTCTCTCAAGGCTGGTTCGGACACGCTTCCCTTGTCATCCCAGAGGAAAACTGATATGATGGGAAAAACAGAAGGCTGGGAATTTGCTGTTTAAAAGCGAAAGCCTGCTTCTGCAATAGATAAGGAGTAAAGAGATGACAGAAACTACAATAGAAGAAAAGAAGGAAAGATATTATCTTCTGGATGCCCTGCGGGGCCTGGCACTGGTGAACATGCTCCTGTATCATTTTTCTTATGATATCTTTGTCATATACGGGCAGAATCCCCATTGGTTGGGGGCTCCGGCCACCTTTTTCTGGCAGCAGGGAATCTGCTGGAGCTTTATACTGATTTCAGGTTTCTCCTGGCGGTTTGGAGCAGCCAACAGTCTGAAACGAGGGCTGTTCTTAAATGGTTTGGGCCTGCTGATCACGGCGGTGACCTGGCTGGTCATTCCTGATGAGGTTGTGTTTTTCGGCATTCTGAACTTTATCGGCTGCGGGGTCCTGCTGACCATTCCTTTTTCAAAATTAGGAAAAAAGACTCCGCCCCTTTTGGGAGCGGTAATATGTCTGGTACTGTTTGCCCTGACTTATCCTATACAGAATGGTTATCTGTGGCTGGGAGGAGAGACCCTGGCGCTTCCTCGGGAACTGTACTCAGGAGTCCTGACAATTTTTGGATTTCCGGGAGCAGGCTTTTATTCCAGCGACTATTTCCCTATATTGCCCTGGATTTTTCTGTATTGGACAGGCTGGTTTTTATATCCTTTGCTTATGAAAAACAAAGGAATCCGGCACTTTCTCAGCATCCGGATCCCTCTGCTTTCAGACATAGGAAGAAAAACTATCTGGATATACGTTCTTCACCAGCCTATTCTTATGGGAATCTGTATCATATGGTCTTCTCTTTTTATGTAGCTTTTTTATGAAAGTCCAGTTTAAAAAAACAAAGGGGCTGCTGGCAGGCCAGTGGCGACATAACCATCAGGCCTGCTTTTTCTTTCCTGAAAGTGCGAAGACTCCCAAAGAACAGCAGATCACAACAACGGCCAGCACTGCCAGAAGATAGAAGGAATACTGAGTGCCCTGGGCAGTAGCTGCTGCCATGTCATCAGGGAGCTTTGCCTGGGAGGCTGCCACTATGGTGGTGATAATGGAAGTGCCGATGGCGCCAGCCAGCTGCTGGAGAGTATTGATCACTGCATTGCCGTCAGGATTTAATTCCGGCGGCAGCTGCTTCAGTCCATTGGTCATGGTGTTTCCTACAGAGAAGCCCTGGCCGAAAGCGAAGAATATATAGAATAAGATAAAGCTTCCGATGTTTAGTTTCAGGGCGAAAATGCTGAAGCATACCGTTGCCAGGATAATACAGAAGTTACCGGAAAGGATAGGTTTCTTTGCTCCGAAACGGTCCAGCATCCTGCCACTTATAGGAGAGAGAACAGCGCCTATGATACAGCCGGGGAGGAGAAGGCAGCCTGCCAGAAAAGCTTCTTCCCCCAGAACAAGCTGCGCATAGTTGGGGATCAGAAATCCCAGTCCAAGGCAGATAAACTGAATAAAGACAAGGACCAGTACACTGAGGCTGAAGGGAACACAGCGAAATACCCGGATATCGATAAGGGGTGTTTCCCTTTTTTTACATCTCAGACAGAATATCACAATACAGATAATGCTGGCTGCCAGAAGCCCCAGTACCTGGACACTGATCCAGCCTGCGTCGGAAGCGGTGCTGGTAGCAAAGATAAAGCAGGCGAAGCCTGCAGCCAAAAAGAAGTAGTCCAGCCATTGGAAAGAAATCTTTTCTGTCTCTGTTACCTGACGGATAGAGAAAACCCCAAGGAAAAAAGAGAGCAGGAGCAGAGGAATCAGAGAGATAAAGATCATCCTCCAACCGAAATTGCTTACCAGCATACCTCCCACGGAAGGTCCTACTGCAGGAGCCATGGCTGTGATCAGAGAGGCGATTCCCATCATCAGCCCCAGTTTTTTGGCAGGAACCTGCTCCAGAACGATATTAAACATCAGAGGCAGGGCGATACCTGTTCCCACACCCTGGATCAGACGGCCCAGGAGCAGAAGAGAAAATACCGGGGTAACAGCAGCCATAATGGTTCCTATAAGGAACAGGCAGATGGCGGTGACAAAAAGTTTTTTCAGTGTAAACCGCTTTTTCAAATAAGAAGATGCAGGTATGATCATGGCCAGAATAAGGAGATAGCCGGTAGTGATCCACTGTACGGTAGAAGTTCCGATGCCGAATTCTTCCATCAGAGTGGGGAAGGTAACATTCATGGCAGTTTCCACCACTACGCCGGAGAAGGACATGATTCCTGCGGCAATGATGGAAAAGATCAGCTTTGCATCAATTTTCTTTTCTGATTCATTCATTTTCTTCTTTTTCCTTTCTTTTTTCCTTGTAGGCGGTAATATCCAGACCTTTCATGATTTCCAGTACCCGGTGAATGGTACTAACGGTTACAGAAAAATCTTCAGGAGAAATATCCCGGAAATTTTCAGCCAGCCAGGAGTGATATTCCCCTACATAGAAATCATAATATTCCTTCCCAAGAGATGTCAGAGCTATGTGGACGATCCTTTTGTCCTCCTGGTCAGGGATTTTTGTCAGAACCTTCAGTTTTTCCAGCTCCTGGATTACTTTGGTGATGCTTGGCCTGGTGACTCCAAGCAGTTTACTCACATCGCTGACCATCACCTTTTCCTGGCATTGGCTTAACTGAAACACTGCGTCGATCACATAGATATGCCGGGGAGACATTCCTTTGGGAAGAGGGGGCATCAGCTCTGTAATGCGTTTGGCGTCCTGGCAGGCAGAGAGAAAATCTTTTACATAAGATATTTCCATGTTTACTTCTCCTTTCTGAAATTGATTACCATAAATAATTATCTTTAGTAATTATTTAAAATAATTATATGAAGATACAGAGAAAATGTCAAGAGAAAACCAAAGAAGAATAATAAAAAACTGCTGTGCCTCAGCCTTTACAGGCCGCTGCACAGCAGGATTTTTTGAGACAATTCTTCCAGTACCTGTCCCCGCCTTCCCAGAATACGCACTGCCAGGTCCCCCTGGGGCAGCCGGGTAATGCCTCCGGTGATATCCGAAGTATTTTCCAGAAGATCTTTAACCTTGGATACAAAACTTTTCGGATCCTCCGGCGGTGTAAGGTATATACAGGCCAGATGGGTATAGGACTCATACATTCCCATACTGTCCATAGAGAAAAGTACAGGGTCATACCGGGTATTGTCCCGGTAGATCAGTTTTCCATTTCTGTAGATACGGACCAGATTATGATAGAAACGATAGGCAAAAGTCTCCCCTCTGGCGTATCGTCCGCAGGAAAGGATCTCGCTCATAAAGAACTGGGAGGTCTCATCTTCCAGCCGGATATCCATGGTGCTTTCAAAGGCAGATCCTTTAAAAGGAATCATAGGCTGGGGATGAAAGAAAAAGGTTCCTCCTTTCTCTACGAAAACAGAGGTATGTCTGCCTGCCTTTCCTTCTTTCATGCAGTGGATCTTATCGTAGGACTGGGAGATGAACTCTGTCCTGGCGCCTTCTTTTATATGAAAAGAAAATTCCTGAAGATCTCCTGCCATGATTCCCGGGGAAGCAGCCAGCAGCATGACCTGGATCCCGCCGCCTTTCAGGGGAAAGGGCTGCATGATCTTAAAGGGAGAGGTATAAGAAAAGTCTTCCAATATGGTCTGGCCTTCACGGGTACCGGCGGTAATGGAAAAGCGGGAGACTTTTCCATAGGGATTTTTTTCTTCTGGCATTACATTCCCTCCAAAAGTACGTTTTTCTTGATCCATTCCACTACCTGTTCCACATGTTCTCCGCTGCGGATATTGGTGAACAGGAAAGGACGGTCTCCCCGCATTTTCTTAGAATCTCTTTCCATAACCTCCAGGCTTGCCCCTACATAGGGAGCCAGGTCGATCTTATTGATTACCAGCAGGTCAGAACGGGTGATCCCTGGTCCGCCTTTTCTGGGGATCTTGTCCCCTTCCGCCACATCAATGACAAAGATGGTGGCGTCGGCCAGTTCCGGTGAAAAGGTAGCGGAAAGATTATCCCCGCCGCTTTCTATGAAAAACAGCTCGATATCCGGAAACTTTTCCGCCATTTCTTCTACTGCCTCCAGATTCATGGAGGCGTCTTCACGGATGGCTGTGTGAGGGCAGCCGCCGGTTTCCACGCCGGTGATCCTTTCCAGAGGCATGATACTGTTTTTGGCAAGGAATTCTGCGTCCTCTTTCGTATAGATATCATTGGTGATAACACCGATACTGTAATCTTTGGCCATGCGCCGGGTAAGGGCTTCTATGAGAGCAGTCTTGCCGGAACCTACAGGGCCGGCTACGCCGATTTTTACATAAGACATAATTCTTCCTTCTTTCATATATAGTAGAGTCTGCATTCGCAGACAGAGAAATATAAAAACAGGGCTGCACCTGTATCAGGACATATACAGCCGGGAGTACAGACCTTCATGCTGGATAGCCCGCAGGTCAAAGCCGGGAGTGGAAGCGCAGAACATTTCTTCTCCCGCTGTGGTCACAAGAAAAAGCACCTCTTCCAGGACCTGATGGAGGGAGAGGAGGATTTTCTGTCCCTCTGACTGGCTGAGGGGGATGGTCTTTACACAGTTTGTGACCATAGCAGAGGTCTGGGCATAAAGAAAGGCTGCCATAGAATCCTCTAAAGGGATCCCGGCGGCACAGCAGAAAACTCCGTAAGCACAGGGATGACTGGTTACTTTTCCCCGGCGGAGTTCCTGGTATTCCTGAAAAATATTTTTCTTCCAGGAAATCTCCATGTGCTGGAGTGTCTTCACAAAACGGCTGCCCAGTTTCCTGGAGGCTTCCCGCAGTTCCAGGGGGATCTTGGAGGCGTCCAGGACGTCCTCCAGTTCCTCCAGCTTTTCCAGATCTTCTTTAGCTGCTGCTTCATAGGCCAGCCGGACAGCCAGAAGATCTGTATAGAGAAGGCTGCAGTGCAGCCGGTTTTCTATGTAAAGCCTGGCGGTGTTTCCATCGCTCACCAGGCCTTTCTGTATATAAGTCTCCAGCCCATAGGAGTGGGAATAACCTCCTATGGGAAAGAGAGAATCATTTATCTGAAGGAGGAGAAAACGGGCCTCCATATCCCGGCGGTTCATGTCTGAGCTCCTTCCTGGCTTCCATGATCGTGGTGATGGGAATGGCCGATCTGAGAGGAAATCTGTCCTTTAAAGTTCAGAGATTCTATGGTTTTCCTGGCTTCTACACCATGAAGAGAAGAGAGGAGACGAAGCATAGGCTCATTATAGGGAGTTACAAAGGTGCTGGAATCCTCTCCAAAGAAAAGAGGCGCATGCCGGTTTCCGATTTCATAGCAGACCTTGGGGATCATCTCCGGGTGATGGGGAGAAACCTTTGCCTTGACTACCTCGCAGGGAGGGGTATGGACGGCAATGACCAGTTCGGGATCTGCGTAGAGTACATCCCCCTCTAACAGCCCGGTTTTCAGTACTGAGTCATCCAGACGGATTCCTATTTCCCGTCCGGCATCCGTAACCTTCCGGTGGATTTTTTTAAAGGCCTCGTGCCACTCCACAGTGATAAATTCCAGCTTCTTTCCCTGGAGTTCTATGTCTTCCAGTTTTCCCAGTATTTTTTCACAAATCATAAGTTTTTCTCCTACCATTGACCGATTAACATAAGAAGTCCCGGTATCCAGGCGGTGACGACCCCTTCAAATACCTGGAGACAGGGGACGAATTTCCCCAGCTTTTTCCCGCAGATATCTTCCACAAAGGAAGTTCCCCAGAGAACTGCCCAGAGATACCAGATAGCGGCCCAACGCCAGTCCGCAGTCACATTTAAAGCAGCGCTTCCTGTAACTCCTTCAATGGTTCCGAAGACTACAGCGTTTACTGCTACAAAGGTGGAAAACCAGGCAAAGGGGATGGGGCTTAAGTTCCACAGTTTGGAAAACGCTACAAAGATATATGTGAAGCCGAAGAGCAGTCCTGTTCCTGCAGCGTAATAATTTCCCATTACCAGGTTTACCGCATTGATAAAAATGGAAAGTCCTCCGGTAAGGATATTCATAACCGCCGCTGATCTTCCCTCTACCTTGTATAAGGTGCACATGCCGTTATTGATCAGGACGATTCCTACAAATAATAAACAAACGCCTAACATGGGACACCTCCTAGAATAAGCTGTAAAGCTGTGTCAGAGGAAGTTTGTCAGCAGGTTTGGAGGTGATATGTTCTCCGTCCACTTTTACCTCATAGGTTTCCGGGTTTACTGTGATCTGGGGTGTCTTGCTGTTGAATTTCATGTCCTTTTTGCCGATATTGCGGCAGCCGGATACAGGAACCACTGTTTTTTCCAGATGATATTTTGTCTTTACGTCTTCTTCCATGGCTGCCTTAGATACAAAGGTCAGGCAGGAAGCATATTTTGCCTTTCCGTGAGCGGCAAACATAGGCTTGTATATTACCGGTTCACAGGTGGGAATGGAAGCGTTAGCGTCCCCCATCTTTCCGGCAATGATCATGCCGCCTTTGATGATCAGGTCAGGTTTGATACCGAAGAATGCAGGATTCCACAATACCAGATCGGCGAATTTTCCTTTCTCCACAGAACCTACATAGTCGGCTACGCCATGGGTAATGGCCGGGTTGATGGTATATTTGGAAATATAACGTTTTGCCCGGAAGTTGTCGTTTCCGTGGCCTTCATCCTCAGGAAGGGCTCCACGCTCCCCTTTCATCTTGCTGGCAGTCTGCCAGGTACGGGTGATGACTTCTCCCACACGTCCCATAGCCTGAGAGTCAGAACTCATCATGCTGAAGACGCCCATGTCATGGAGAACATCTTCTGCGGCAATGGTTTCCGGACGGATCCTGGAATCTGCAAAAGCTACGTCCTCTGGGATCCTCTTATCCAGATGGTGGCAAACCATCAGCATGTCCAGATGCTCATCCAGAGTATTTACTGTATAAGGCATGGTAGGGTTAGTGGAAGAGGGAAGTACGTTGGGAGCTGCCGCTGCCCGGATAATGTCAGGGGCATGGCCGCCGCCGGCGCCTTCTGTATGGTATGTATGGATAGTTCTTCCTGCAATGGCTGCCAGAGTATCTTCCACACAGCCCCCTTCATTAAGAGTATCTGTATGGATGGCTACCTGCACGTCATAGTCGTCGGCCACGTTCAGGCAGTGATCAATGGCAGCAGGAGTAGAACCCCAGTCTTCATGAAGCTTCAGTCCCATAGCGCCGGCTTTGATCTGTTCCACCAGAGCTTTCTCGTCAGAACAGTTTCCTTTTCCAAGAAGACCGATGTTCATAGGGTATTCTTCACAGGCCTTTAACATCATTTCCATGTTCCAGGGGCCTGGAGTACAGGTGGTGGCGTTGGTGCCGTCGGCAGGTCCTGTTCCGCCGCCGATCATAGTGGTGACGCCGCTGTACAGGGCACATTCTACCTGCTGGGGGGAAATGAAATGGATATGGGTATCCAGTCCGCCGGCAGTGAGGATCAGGCCTTCACCAGCCAGGGCCTCTGTGGAAGCGCCCACGGTCATTCCGGGAGTTACCCCGTCCATAACTGCAGGGTTTCCGGCCTTGCCGATGCCTGCGATCTTTCCGTCTTTAATTCCGATATCTGCTTTGTAGATTCCTGTATAATCCAGGACTAAAGCGTTGGTGATCACCAGATCCAGGTCTCCGTCGGCGCTGGTAGTCTTTACAGACTGTCCCATGCCGTCACGAAGGGTTTTGCCGCCGCCGAATTTACACTCGTCCCCGTAAGTGGTGTAATCTTTTTCTACTTCAATGACCAGGTCTGTATCTGCCAGCCGTACTTTGTCCCCTGTGGTAGGGCCGTACATCATGGCATATTTCTCTCCGGATATTTTTACGCTCATATTCATACCTCCAAGATTAGTTTGTGTATTTTAAAGGAATCCTTTCTGCTTTGCCTTTTCCATGGAAGCGGCTTTTGTCCCTTCCACAGCCTGGGCGCAGGTCAGATCGTTCAGTCCGAAGATCCGCCTGGTGCCTCCCATGGCAGTGAGGACAACTTCCTTTTCCTCTCCCGGTTCAAAACGGACAGAAGTTCCCGAAGGAATATCCAGATGGAAGCCATAGGCTTTTTCCCTGTCAAAGGACAGACAGCGGTTTACTTCAAAGAAATGAAAATGAGACCCTACCTGCACAGGACGGTCTCCGGTATTTGTGACCATCAGCGTAAGGGAAGTCTTCCCTTCATTTAATGTAATTTCCCTTTCCAAGGGCATGATTTCTCCGATTTTCATTGCGTTACCTCCTGATCGCATTACTGAATAGGGTTGTGTACAGTGACCATTTTGGTTCCGTCAGGGAAGGTGGCTTCCACCTGTACTTCTGAGACCATATCGGCCACTCCTTCCATTACATCGTCTCTGGAAAGAAGCTTTGTTCCCAGATGCATAAGTTCTGTAACTTCCTTACCGTCTCTGGCCATTTCCATTAATTCCGAACTGATATAGGCTACCGCTTCCGGGTAGTTCAGCTTCAGTCCTCTGGCTTTCCGCTCTTTTGCCAGATTTCCGGCCAGATGAAGCAGGAGCTTTTCCTGTTCCTTAGGTGTCAGTCTCATACTTTCTTCCTCCTTGCGCATAAAAATAAAAAAAGGCAAAGACGCTTCTTTCGGCGTCTTTGCCTTTATGGGAGAGATAGTAGCATGGGAGAAGAAAGATGTCAAATAAAAGTTCTTATTTCTTTATTGAGAAAAAAGTATTTTTATACATATTAAAAAATATCTGACCAGCAGAGAATCGGAATACTATGAATAATTTTTTGGGGTTTTTAAAATTCTTTGTGAAAAATACCAAAGATAAAAGGACCTGGATACAAAATATAAGTGAATTATACACGAAACCGTTAGAAAACGGAGTCTTTTATGTAATGAATAAATTTTGTTGCAGCAGCGGAGAAGACAAAATTTTTCTTCCAGGCCAGAACGGCGCCGGTCTCCAATGCAGGGGAAAAAGGAATAAAACGCAGGTCGTTGGAAATGTTTTCAATATAAAAGCATAGAGCAACTCCAACGTTATTTTTCACCATGTCTGCTGCATTTAAGATCAGGTTATAGTTGGCTGCCACATCAATCTGATCGTAAAAGTCCCCGAACCAGTTGGCCAGTTCGTTTTGTACCATTTCTCTCCGTGACATCAGAAGCGGAAATTTTGCCAGATCCTCCGGCGTCACAGTTTCTTTAGAAGCAAGGGGAGAGTCCTTCCGTACCAGTACGCCCCACACCTCTTTCTTTTCCAGACGGAGAAACTCATATTTCCCAATATCCACAGGCTCCGTGAACAGACAGATATCAAGAAGTCCTTTTTCTATCCGGTCCTTCAGGTCATCAGCCGTTGCACTGTAGATATTATAATGGACAAGGGGATATTTTTCCCGGAAAGCTGCCATTTTCCGGGAGAGAAAGGTCATGTTCCGGGTTTCGGCACAGCCGAAAAAGATTTCCCCGGAAAGGGCTTCTGCTTCATGGGATAATTCTTTTTTTGCCTTATCTGCAAGTTCTATGATCTCCTGAGCCCGCCGCTTCAGCAGCATACCATCTTCCGTAAGGACTATCCGATACTTGCTCCTGTGGAAAAGAGTGGTTCCCAGTTCCTCTTCCAGCTGTATAAGCTGCCGGGAAAGAGTAGGCTGGGTAATATGAAGCAGGTTGGCAGCTTTTGTAATATTTTCTTCCCTGGCAACCATTAAAAAGTATTTTAAAACACGGATTTCCATAAGATGATATACCTTCCTTTCTGTTGTTTCTGTCTTTAAGCATACATGATTTTGGTCAGAAGTTCCAGTATTATGGAAAAATTTCTATCCGTACAATCTTGCGTTGGAGACGTGATGCGGCATATACAGCTCTTGAATAAAAAGTGATATATTTGTAGCATTTTTGCTGACACTCTAAGGATATGGTGATATATTTATCTCATAAAGATACAAAAATGTCTCATTTAAAAGGAGGAAATACTATGTCAAAGAAACAGATTAAGAGAATTATCTTTATGGGACTGGGGTGTGCAGTGTTACTCATCGCAGCAGTGATCTACTCCCTGCTTTATAATGAGGGACGCTGGGTGAAAGAGATGGATATGTCAACTTATGTGTTCTCTCCAAAGGATATTCCCATGCTGGCAGCGGGAGTTTTAATAGCTGTATACGCTGTCTATATCCTGGTACTTTGTGTCAGGAATGCCCTTTCAAAGAAATATCCGGATAAAAAATACTCTCGGACAATCTCACCTCTGTGGGGATTTTGCGGGATCTTCGGATTTTTAGGTTTTGGGGGCTTCTGGACCTATGATAAGTATGGAGAAATATTTCCCTTTGTCTTCTTTCTGTTTTTCGGCTTTTTCGGACTGTTTTTTGAAGGAAAACTCTCTCACACTTTAGAAGATGAGCTTTTTCAGGAAAACAGGCGAAAAGCACAATTAAAAGCATATAAGACAGGATTCCGTTTATTGTTCATAGTCATATGGCTTATGGGACTTGGGATGTTTTCCCGAAATGTAGAATGGTGTGCCATCTTCATGCTGATTTCTGTTTCCTTTATCTATGCCCTGGTCCTTTTCTTCAGCAATTATTTCCTGTACCGTTATGAAAAAGGAGAGTAGATCATGGGTGCAGATTTTGTTTGTAATTTAAAAGTATATCGCACGGCACAGGGACTTACCCAGGAACAGCTGGCCGAGATCGTAGGGGTCCGGCGGGAAACCATTATGAGATTGGAAAAAGCCCAGTATAATCCTTCCCTGAAACTGGCCATTGATATTTCAAGAGCTGTGAAAGCTCCCATAGAAGATATTTTTGTTTTTAAATAAATTATTTTGTTGTTCCCGGCTGGCTGTTCTGCTTTATCCATTTGATATGCATTACATACAAGCGGTTAGTCTTTACGATTGACCGCTTTTCAAGAATTTTAATATAATGGGGAACAGAAACTCCGGAACAGGGAGAAAGGCAGGGCGAAAAATAAATAGAAATATTGAAGAAGATTTTTTTCAATATTCGTATCATAATAGAGGTGTTGTAATATGAAGAAGTTATTTATTACAGGAACAAAAGCAATTTTTTTCTTTGTTGGATGGGCTGTTTTAGCCGGATTGTTACCTATTCCCGATTCCTCAAATGGTGCAGTTTGGAGATTTTGGGCTGAACTTATTCCGTTTCTATGTGTTGTGGGTTTAACTCTGATCTTCTGGCTAATGGAGAAACGAAAAATAGAAATGCATATCATCTCCAAGCCATTCAGAAGTGTTTGCATCGGCTTTGGGACGGGTGTCCTTTGGCTGGGTGCTGCCATCATAATTTTAGCTGGACTGGGGGTAATGAGAATTACAGCCACTGACACTTTTCCAATGTTATGGCTATGGCTGCTTTCCGCACTTATAAACACAATCATGCAGGAATTATTGGTGCGAGGTTATCTCTACCAAATGATAAAGCGTAACTATAATGTGGTTGCGGCAATGGTTGTTACTACGGCATTGTTTACCTTTATGCATGGAGGTGCCTTTGAAGCAGGTATTGTGCCAGTATTAAATGTTATTACGATGAGCATTTTAATGACTACGGTATTAGAATATACCCAATCACTGATTGCTCCCGTGATGATGCATTTTATATGGAATGGTGCTGGAGGTATTATTCTCGGCGTTGTTTCGCTGGCAGACGATTATCCACATCTGTTCACAACAGCTTTTACTGGAAACACACTGCTATCTGGTGGAATGCCTAAAATGGAAGGAAGCATAGTCGTTTTAACCATAAATATAGCATTGACATTACTATTTCTGCTTTTTCTAAAAAAGCAACGAAAAGTCGCGTAACGTCATTTTACAAAAAATGGAATATCGCAAGTAGATCATGGAACGCCCAGATAGACGTTCCTTTTCTATTTCCAGCCGTTCAGTAATGGACGGCTTTTTCTATATTCTCTACAGAAAGTCCTTGGGATTGCCCTGTAGGAGAAAAATCCCCCGGGAGGGAGGCACACCTGCAATACCGGCTATAGCTGACCCCAGATACATGTCCGTTTGGCTTGCTGATTCCAGGAATAAAACCTTTGGGTATATACCGGAAAACCAACTGGATATTCTGAAGACTTTGTAAATAATCTATAATTATTTACAAAGTCAGAAGGGATTTGTAAATAATTATACAAATTTGAAAACAGCAGGGTCAGGAGGAAGGAAAGATGAGCAACTATGGAATACGATTTTCTATTCTGGATCTGGGAATCATGAAATCCGACGTTAACCTTGTAGCGCCTGGAACTGTGAAGGCCACTCGTTCCAATCCGGAGGCAAAGACTTATATGCTTGAAAAGCAGTACCGGAGAAAACAGTGAGATCCAGACAGCAGCTCATGGGCAGGTGGATGCAGGGACACGACAGATCTTCTATCTGTGGGAGGAAGGCAATATGCCTTCAGAAACAGAGTATACGGAAAACAATGGCGGTTATGCAGATGACCCCGGCTTCCGTCCTACAGTGAGAACATTTCCTGTGCCCGAGGAAACAGAGGTTAAAGGCGCTGTACTGATCTGCGCAGGGGGAGCTTTCCAATACCGAAGCGACCAGTATGAGGGAACTCCTGTGGCGGAAGCGCTCAGTCAGCGGGGCTATCAGAGCTTTGTGGTGGACTACAGACTAAGGCCATATACCCAGGAAGAAGGAGCCTTGGATCTTGCCCGGGCTGTCCGGTTTGTCAGAAGCCACGGAGAGGAATATGGAATCGATCAGGAAGATATTGCAGTTATGGGATTTTCCGCCTACCTATTTTGCATACGGAACCAGGGATCCTTTTGTAGGGGAATTTGAAGAATGTATCCAGGCTTTGGAAGAAGCAGGAGTATCTGTAGAATCCCATGTGCTGGAAGGAATGCCCCATGGTTTCGGAGCAGAAGGGGGCTGGATAGAAGGATATGATCAGTGGCTTGGCAGTATATTTGCAGAAGGATAAAAAATCAGGAGGAAGAGGTATGGGAAAAACATGGCACATATACAGAAACAGTCTTAGGGTTATCCTTTTGTCCGGGGTTCTGTCTTTTATGCTGCTTCTGTCAGGCTGCGGCCAGACAGAGGAGAGCTACCGGACAGATTCATCAGATGCAAACCCTTCAGAGAAAGCTGAAACTGTAGAGAACGGGAGCAGTGGTGAGGAGGAGGATTATACCTTAGAGACAAAGGTTATGGATGTGATCAATGATCCGGTATTTGGAGATTACGGGAGACTGATTTTTCCTGTGGACCGGACGATTGATGAGGATCTGGAACTACAGGATGTGGGAGAGATCCTGACCTGGTATAACAATGTGAATCCAGACCGTACGGTGGAGATTGCAAATTATCTGAAAGATCAGGTGGAGTCAGGAGAGCAGATTTTCTATGACATTTATACAGATGAAGAAAAGGCGGAAGATCCTGACAAGGAAAATACAGGGCTGTTTTTCTTCCGGGGAGAGCCGGGAGCAAAGACTGCAGTGATCAATGCAGGAGGAGGTTTTGTCTATGTGGCTGCCATCCATTATTAGAAGGAATCGATTTTTTTAGCGAATTCAAAGAAAGTCCAAGTCTATTGGAAACAGTATATGCAATATTTATGAACAACCTTGAGCTTGATGAAAATGGAGAGGTTCTAAATGCAAAATATGCAGAACACAGGGCTGCACAATATATTAAACAGTGGTGTATAAAAGAATATATTGCCGAACCCACATTTGAAGGCTCAGAGGAGTTAGAGTTATATTGACAACTCCTAAGTTGTCGAATTTGAAGTTAATGAGGGGAGAATAAATGGATAAAGAAAAAAAGAGAAAGTTTCATTTGGTGTTATATGGAATTGCTATTCCCGTTAGTTTGTTCGCTCTATATACATTTATCTTTGTTTTTGATAATGGTATTGGGTGGAAAATTGCGTTAATTATTATTGGTTTGGGTTGGCTTATATCCGCTATCTCCGGGGTTATAGAAAATTTGAAGAAATAGAACAATCCTGCTTTATCTGTACACAATATGAAGTCTAAGCTATAACAAAATTAATCGGTACGAAATTTTTAAAAAATTTTAGCACTCGAGGGTTGACTTTGCTGAAAATATGTGTTATATTACAACTAGAACAAAGGAAGAGAGAAAAAGAATGATTCCCAAGTTCCGACAACAACACTTCGGTTTTCCCAAAGTGCTAAAATAAATAATATGATGTCTTTTGAAAGGAGATATGACTTATGTTAGTACCTAGTATTTTTGGAGAAAATTTGTTTGATGACTTTATGGACTTCCCATTTAACGATGATTTCTGGGGAAGGAAAAATCCTTTATATGGAAAGAACGCCAAGAGAATGATGAAAACCGATATCCGGGAAACAGATGGTTCCTATGAACTGGATGTTGACCTGCCGGGATTTAAGAAAGACGAGATCAAGGCTTCCCTGGAAAATGGCTACCTTACCATTTCCGCAGCAAAGGGATTGGATAAAGATGAGAAAGACAAAGACGGCAAATATATCCGCCAGGAGCGTTATGCAGGAGCAATGAGCAGAAGCTTCTATGTAGGCGATGAAGTTACCCAGGAGGATATCAAGGCTAAATATGAGGACGGTATCCTGAAACTGAGCATTCCGAAAAAAGAGAAAAAACCTGCAGTTGAACAGGATAATCACATTGCTATTGAGGGATGACAGATTTTAGTCAGCCCTGGGCAGAAGAGTAGGAAAAGTGAAAAAGGAGGAATGACCTATGTTACTGCCGAGAACATTTGCTGATGACTGGTTTGATGATTTCTTTGATTTTGACGATTTCCCATTTTTTAATGATAGAGAAGATAGGAAAATGGAAAGGAAGCTCTATGGACGGAGAGCGAAAAATCTGATGAAGACAGATATCCGGGAGAAGAAGGACGGCTATGAACTGGATATTGATCTTCCCGGATTCAAGAAAGAAGATATAAAGGTTACTCTGGAAAATGGCTATATGACCATTTCCGCACAGAAGGATTCTCCAAAGGAGACAAAGAACGGACGTTTCATCCGGAAAGAACGTTTCAGCGGAGCCTGTGAGAGAAGCTTTTATGTAGGCGACAATCTGACTCAGGAGGATATCCAGGGTGAATTCAAACATGGCGTACTGAAACTGAGGATTCCGAAGAAAGAAGCGGCTCCTCAGGTAGAAGAGAATAAGTACATTACCATTGAATAAAGGGATAATAGATAAGGGACTGCTTCCCGCCGGGGATTTAAGAACCGACAGGGGAGCAGTTTTTTGCTGTCTGCTTTTGCACAGAAAAAGAATTTGCAAATAGGAGAAAAGGGTTATAGAATAGGGATATCAAAACAGGAAAGTCTCAGAAGGGGAGAGACTTTAAAAGGAGGTATTTCTATGAACATTTGGCATGATATCAGTGAGGAGCGGATCTACCCCACAGATTTTATGGCGGTGATCGAGATCGAAAAGGGGAGCAACAAAAAATACGAGCTGGATAAGGAGACCGGCATGCTGTCACTGGACAGAATCTTATTCACTGCAACCCACTATCCCATGAACTACGGTTTTATTCCCAGAACTTACGGAGACGACAAGGATCCTCTGGATGTGCTGGTACTTTGTTCTGAATCAATTCTGCCCATGACCCTGGTCAGGTGCTACCCTATAGGTGTTATGAAGATGGAAGACGGGGGAATGGGAGATGAGAAGATCATTGCCATTCCTTATGGAGATCCTACCTATATGGGTTATACAGATATCCATGAACTGCCGAAGCACATTTTTGAGGAGCTGAAGCACTTCTTTACTATCTACAAACATCTGGAAGGAAAAAGTACCACAGTCAATGAGTTCGGCGGCCCCATTGCGGCAGTGGAAGTTATCGAAAAATGTATGGAGAATTATAAGAAAAAATTTGTAGATCAAACAGAGGAAGCCCAGGCATAAAAAGGGCGGTCAAAAACTTGAAAGGAAGACTGGAAGAACGGCCATGGAGAATCTTATTTTTAGTCTGAATGCTACGATACCTGTATTTTTGCTGATGGTCCTGGGACTGGCTCTCAGGAAAATCGGCTGGATCGACGAAGGGTTTGCTTCGAAGATGAATCAATTTGTCTTTCGGGTGCCTTTGCCGGTGCTTTTATTCCAGGATCTGGCTACCGTAGATTTTTATGAAATGTGGGATGGAAAATTTGTTCTTTTCTGTTTTGTTGTCACATTTCTGGAGATTTTCCTAGCCGGTCTTCTCTCCCTTCTTCTGAAAGACCGGAGCACCAGGGGGGAGTTTATCCAGGCTTCTTACCGGAGCAGCGCTGCTCTCCTGGGGATTGCTTTTATCCAGAATATTTACGGTTCTGCTGGGATCGCCCCCTTGATGATCATTGGCAGTGTTCCTTTGTATAATATAATGGCGGTAGTGGTCCTTTCTTTCTTCAGCCCTGAAAGAAAGACCCTGGACGGAAGTACCGTTAAGAAGACTTTGAAAGGGATCATTACAAACCCCATTATTATTGGTATTCTGGTGGGAATGGCCTGGTCTCTGCTGAGACTGCCTTTGCCCCAGATTGCTCAGAAAACAGTCAGTAGTATAGGGGCGACGGCAACCCCTCTGGGCCTGATGGCCATGGGAGCTTCCTTTGATTTCAAAAAGGCTCTGGGGCAGAAAGGACCGGCAGTAGCTGCCTCTTTTCTGAAGCTGGCAGGATTTGGCACCCTGTTCCTTCCTTTGGCGGCAGCTATGGGATTCCGCCAGGAAAAGCTGGTAGCCATTCTGATCATGCTGGGTTCGGCTACTACAGTAAGCTGCTATGTGATGGCGAAAAATATGGATCATGAGGGAACGCTGACTTCCAGCGTGGTTATGCTGACTACACTGGGAAGCGCTTTTACCGTCACTGCCTGGCTGTATATTTTCAGAACTCTGGGGATGATCTGAGAAGGGCTGTCTGGTTGATAAATTTATCTTGACAGAAAAGAGAGAGAAGTTTATACTGAAAAAGTAAAAAACAGGGGAGCTTGTAAACAGGCTGAGAGGAAGTTGTGAACTTCGACCCGGGAACCTGATTTGGATAATGCCAACGTAGGAAGAAAGAAGAGATTTCAGGAGATGGCAGAGTCCGTCTCCTTTCTTTTTGTGCGATAAGCTGGACATGATATTGCGTCAGATAGGATATTCCCCTATCCGATCAAAAGACTCTTCAGAAGACAGATTTCTGAAAGAAGTCCCAAGCTAAGGTTCCTTACGAAAACAGAATACTGATCACAGTTGAGAGTGAGCCAACGGGTTCATGAAGGGGTGCACCACCACGGGTGTATTACTTCGTGAACCCTTTTTTAGTCTATGTAGCTGTCCCATTAATCATTTTCGAGAATATTTACACATTTTACTGCTTAGTCTGCGCTGCTTTGAGCCTATGGTCTCAAAGCTGTGCTCGACAAATTCGCATAAAATGTATAAATATTCCTGAAGTATGACTAATGGGACAGCACCATAGAATAAAACCTCTCTGTGTGGCAGAAATTCTGGAAAGGAGAGGAAGATGATTGTAAACGGAGAAAGAGCAGCCTGGGAGGCCGGTCTGACAGTGGAGAAGCTGCTGGAAGCAAGAAATTACCGGCAAGACCGGGTTGCGGTGGAAAAAAACGGAGAGATCGTTCCTAAGAAGAATTATTCCACAGAAGAGATCCTGGAAGAGGACAGGATCGAGATCGTCAGTTTTGTTGGAGGAGGCTGATCTTATGGAGAAAAGGATTCCATCCAGGGAAGAACTGCAGAAAGCCCTTCTTGCCCGGTGCACAAGGGAAGAAGCGGAAAAATTGTGGAATGCCAAGATTGCGGTGGCAGGCCTTGGGGGTCTGGGCTCTAATGTGTCGGTGTTTCTGACCAGAGCAGGAGTGGGACATCTTCATCTTATTGACTTTGATAAGGTGGATATGACAAATCTGAACCGGCAGCACTATTTTATTTCCCATCTGGGTATGGATAAGACAGAAGCACTGAAAGAGCAGCTTCTTCAGATCAATCCCTGGCTGGATATTGAGACCAGTTGTGAAAGGGTTACGGAAGAAAATATTCCCAGGCTTTTTCAGAATGCAGGTATTATCTGCGAAGCTTTTGACAGGCCGGAGAATAAAGCTATGCTGGTTAACGGCTGTCGGGAGTTTTTTCCTGAAAAACCTCTGGTCTGTGCCAGCGGCATGGGAGGGTTTGGAAGGAGCAATGATATCGTCACCAGACAGGTGGGAAGAAATTTCTATCTCTGCGGAGACGGGACTTCCGGGATCGAGGAAGGACAGGGGCTTGCAGCCCCCAGAGTGGCCCTGTGCGCAGCTCATGAGGCAAACCTGATCCTGGAACTGATATTAGAAAAAAATTAAGAAATGAGGGAAGAAAAATGAACCATACAAAAGACACTTGGAAAATCGGTAACCACGAGTTTACTTCCAGATTTATTCTGGGATCCGGGAAATATTCTCTGGATCTGATAAAGGCAGCGGTAGAGCAGGCAAAAGCCCAGATCATTACCCTGGCTCTTCGCCGGGTAAATGAAGGCGGCGCCGCCAATATCCTGGATTATATCCCCCAGGGCGTCAGTCTTCTGCCCAATACTTCCGGAGCCAGAGATGCCCAGGAGGCAGTGCGGATCGCCAGGCTTTCCAGAGAAGTCTGCGGCAGCGATCTGGTAAAGATCGAGATCATGCGGGATACCAGATACCTTCTTCCGGACAACCAGGAAACCATTAAAGCTACAGAAATCCTGGCAAAAGAAGGATTTACTGTTATGCCCTATATGTATCCGGATCTTAATGCCGCCAGAGATATGGTCCAGGCAGGCGCCGCCTGTATCATGCCTCTGGGAGCGCCCATCGGCTCCAACAAAGGCCTGTGTACCAAAGAATTTATCCAGATCCTCATTGATGAGATCGATCTGCCCATTATTGTAGATGCCGGCATCGGAAGACCTTCCCAGGCCTGCGAGGCTATGGAAATGGGGGCAGCGGCAGTTATGGCCAATACTGCTATTGCAACGGCAGGAGATGTGCCTCTTATGGCAGATGCCTTCCGCAAGGCTATAGAAGCAGGAAGAGAGGCTTACCTTTCCGGACTTGGAAGAGTTATGGAAAAAGGAGCCAGCCCTTCATCACCCCTTACAGGATATCTTCAGGACTAGGAGGCAGAGGCAATGAGTCAGGAAAATCACGTAAACGAAAGTATCATCAACGAAGAAGTAAAAGAATTTCTGGAAAAAGGAAAGCGGACGGATCACATGAAATATCTGCCGGATATGGAAGTGATTCAAAGCGATGTGATGGACAAAGTCCGGGAGGCTGCGAGAAATTATGACTACAGTCTGTATACAGAGGCAGATGTAAGAAGAGCTCTTGCCCATGATTACAAGACACCGGAAGACTTTAAGGCCCTCCTTTCTCCTGCGGCTCTTCCTCTTTTGGAGGAGATCGCTCAGTGCGCCCAGAAGGAGACCAGGAAGCACTTCGGCAATTCCATTTATATGTTCACGCCTATCTACATAGCAAATTACTGTGAAAACTACTGTATATACTGCGGGTTTAACTGCCATAACAGGATCAAAAGAGCCCAGCTTACCTATGAAGAGATTGACAAGGAAATGGCAGCTATTGCCAAGTCTGGCCTTCAGGAAATCCTGATTCTGACAGGGGAGAGCCGGAAAAAATCCACCGTAGAATATATCGGAGAGGCATGTAAGATCGCCAGGAAATATTTCCGGGTCATCGGCCTGGAGGTTTATCCTATGAATTCTGATGAGTACGCCTACCTTCATAAATGCGGAGCAGACTATGTCACCGTTTTCCAGGAAACCTATCATGCAGACAAATATGAGACCCTCCATCTGGCAGGTCATAAAAGGATTTACCCTTACCGTGTCAATGCTCAGGAAAGAGCCCTTATGGGTGGTATGCGGGGAGTAGCTTTCGGCGCCCTTCTGGGGCTGGACGATTTTAGAAAAGATGCTTTTGCCACAGGTATGCATGCCTGGTATCTCCAGAAAAAATATCCCCAGGCAGAGATTTCCTTCTCCTGTCCAAGACTTCGTCCTATTATTAATAACGACAAGATCAACCCCATGGACGTCCACGAGGCCCAGCTTCTTCAGGTAGTCTGCGCCTACCGTCTGTTTATGCCTTTTGCAGGGATCACTATTTCTACAAGAGAGTGTGCCAGAGTAAGGGATAACCTGGTAAAGATCGCCGCCACTAAGATTTCCGCCGGAGTCAGCACCGGTATCGGCGAGCATGTAGAAGAGCTGGAAGATAAGGGAGACGCTCAGTTTGAGATCTCAGACGGACGGTCTGTCCAGGAAGTCTATGACAGCCTGCTGGGAGAAAATCTCCAGCCGGTTATGGCGGAGTATGTCTATGTGTAGAGAAGAAAGAATGACTGCAGAGCTGGAAAAAGATCTCTGGTCCCGGATAACGGTTGTTACTGACCGGAAGCTTGCTGTCCGCCCTTTTCTGGACCAGATCGAGATCCTCTGTCAAAAAGGGCCCGAGAGGATCTTGTTAAGAGAAAAAGATCTGAACCTGCCGGAATATGAGAAGCTTGCAGTAGAAGTAAAAGAAATCTGTGACAGATACCAGGTGCCTTTTTACTGCCATACCTACAGGGAAGCAGCAGTAAAAGCAGGGACGCAGGGTCTGCAGCTCCCTCTTTCAGTGCTTCGGGAGACAGGAAGAGGAAGCTTGGACAAAAAATGGAACCTCGGCTGTTCTGTTCACAGCCTGGAAGAGGCTCAGGAGGCGGAATGCCTGGGAGCGGATTATGTCATCGCCGGACATATATTTGCTACAGACTGTAAGAAGGGCCTTCCTCCCAGAGGCCTGGACTTTCTGGAGCAGATCTGCCGGTCAGTTTCCCTGCCGGTCTACGCCATCGGAGGGATCTGTCTGGAGCAGGATCAGATAAAAAAAACACTGGCTGCCGGAGCCAGAGGAGTGTGCATTATGTCCGGAGCTATGAAATTCCAGCCGTAAAGGCTCAGGCAGGAGGATATTACAATGTTTCAGCTATTGTTAGCGATTATTTATCTGGCTTTTATCAGCCTGGGACTTCCGGATGCACTTTTAGGCTCTGCGTGGCCCACCATGTATCAGGAACTCTCGGTACCTGTTTCCTTTTTCAGTGTACTTATGACGGCAGCGGCGTTGTTCGGGTTTTCTGTCAGCCATTCTTATGCGGCGCTGTGTCTGTGGGCCAGCAGCTATCTGGTGCTGCGCCGGGGCCTTTCAGAGGATGCAGCCGCCGGTATTCGGGGTGATCGCCAATCATATCAGCACAGCTCTTCTGCCGCTGTATCTGCTGCTGATCCTGGTGCTCATGATATTCGCATATGAGAAAATGCTGAAGAAAGTAAAATAACTGTATTCAGGCGTTAAATACATATTTATCCAGCCGTTCCATAGCCTCTTTAACAAGGCTGTGGGGCAGGGCCAGATTCATACGGATAGAGCAGGGACCGTGGAAAGGCCTGCCGTCCTGCCAGATAACACCCACCTGGATCCCGGCGGCTTCCAGCTCATCCAGGGTCTTTCCATGTTCCTGGCACCATCTGGTGCAGTCCAGGAAGAGCATATAGGTTCCTTCCGGTCTGGACAGTTCTACACCGGAAAAATGGGTGGTGATATAGTCATAAGCATAGTTTACATTGTCTGTCAGTACCTGGCAGAGCTGATCCACCCATTCATAGCCTTCCGGCTTGTAGGCGCCGATCAGGGCATGCATGCTCAGTACATTCATGCTGTTGTAGTGAGAAAGAGAGG
Organism: Blautia sp. An46; assembly: GCF_002161645.1. Taxonomy (NCBI): domain Bacteria; kingdom Bacillati; phylum Bacillota; class Clostridia; order Lachnospirales; family Lachnospiraceae; genus Blautia; species Blautia sp. An46. The sequence continues at coordinate 31,237 of NZ_NFIF01000018.1, forward strand.
ATTCTTTCTCCATACGGTCACGGATCCATTTGTTATAGACAATATGATAGCTTCCCACAAGGCCCGCCAGATTAAAGGTTTTGCTGGGAGCGTAGAATGCGGCGGTGCGCATCTTTGCGTCCTGGCTGACGGATTGGGTGGGAATATGTTTGTGTCCATCCAGGATCAGGTCAGACCAGATCTCGTCAGAAACCACATAGACATCATATTTCTGGAAAAGGGCCATGGCTTTTTCCAGTTCCCAGCGTTCCCACACCCGTCCGCAGGGATTGTGGGGAGAACAGAAAACAGCGGCATGGATGTTTTCTGTAGCCAGTTTCTCCTCCATATCTTCAAAATCCATACGCCAGATGCCTTTTTCATCACGTTTTAAAGGACTCAAAACCATATCGTAGCCGTTATTTTTCAGACTGCCGGTAAAACCTATGTAGGTGGGAGAGTGAAGGAGTACCTTGTCTCCTTTGGAACAGAATACGTTCAGAGCAGAGACTACTCCGCCCAGAACCCCGTTTTCATAACCGATACATTCACTGGTAAGACCGGTGACCCCATTTCTGGTCTGCTGCCACCGGATAATGGAGTCATAATATTCCTGAGAGGGAGAAAAATAGCCGAAAGCCGGATGTTCCGCCCTCTGGATCAGGGCTTCCTGTACGGTGGGAACCGTAGGAAAATTCATGTCTGCCACCCACATGGGGATCACAGAAAAGCCTTTTTTGATTTCAACATTTTCTACTCCCAGCATACCGCCTTCCAGAGCAGTTTCTACATCTAAAGCTATGGCGTCTTTGCCTTTCCGGTCCATGATTGTGGTAAAGTCGTATTTCATGTCAAAAAACCTCCTATTATTCTCTTCCTATGATACAATCTGCAGGCAAAAAATTCAAGGCTTTGCCATAGCGTATACTTCGTGGTATACTAGCCTTGAATTCTAAGGAGGCATGTTTTTTATGAAGTGTCAAAAGGTGAAAAAAGAATCCCTGGCGGCAGCCCGGCAGCAGGAGATCATACGGGCCTGTGAGGAGCTGTATGAGACTATGGAATACGAGGATATCAGCATTAAAGAAATTGCGAAATCCACCTCCATCTGCCGTTCTAATATATACAACTATTATCAGACAAAGGACGAGATCTTTCTGGATATCCTGGAGAAAGATTATCTTTCCTGGACAGAAGACATCAGGGAGGCTATGGACCGGGAGGAACAGCCGGGACGGGAAGCCTACTGCAGGAATATTGCCGGGACGGCGGCTCTTCATCCCAGGCTGCTGAAACTGATGGCAGTCCATTATATCACTATAGAGAAGAACTGCTCTCTGGAAAAGCTGACGGCTTTTAAGCATGCCATACATCCTTTCCAGGAGACCATGGAAGAAGTGCTTACCCGGTATTTTCCCAAAGCACCCAGAGAGAAGATCCAGAATTTTATCTTTCTCCTTCTGTCTTTAGTCCAGGGGATCTATTCCATGACCAGCCTTTGTGAGAAGCAGGTAAAGGCCATGCAGGAGGTAAATCCGGATTACCGGATGCCGGATTTTACTTCAGCCCTCTATCAGGCTCTTTATATCCTTACCTCAGACTTGCTGTAAAAAACCCAATTCTTATTGTCAGGAATACAGGAAAAGCTGCCAGTATACCCTTTGCCAAATAACTGGGCCAATCCCGCAGAATGCTTTTTGCCCCGCGCAATCGGGAAAGCAGACAAGGGATTTGGCGCAGTTGTTTGCAAAAGGATATACTGGCAGCTTTTTTAAGTTCATGCAGTCTTTAATCTTTCAGTACCTGGTCTAACACATCGGTAACTTTCTTTACCGGGATGATCTCCAGTTTTTCTTTGACTTCCTCAGCCACATCTTCCAGATCCTCAATATTGTCATAAGGGATAAATACCTTCTGGATACCGGCTCTCTGGGCAGCCATGAGTTTTTCAGGAAGTCCTCCGATAGGCATGACACCGCCACGGAGAGAAACCTCACCGGTCATGGCATATTCTGTTCCCACAGCCTTTCCTGTTACCAGAGAGGCCAGGGCGGTTACCAGAGTAATACCTGCAGATGGTCCGTCTTTCGGCACAGCTCCCGCAGGAACGTGAATGTGAAGATCCCGTTTCTCCAGGATCTCTGTTTCTTTGGGAAACAGAGATTTTACCAGAGTCAGGGCAATCTGGACAGACTCTTTCATTACATCTCCAAGCTGTCCGGTGATGAGGAGATTTCCTTTTCCTTCCATCAGCTTGCTTTCGATAAAGAGGATCTCGCCGCCTGCGGTGGTCCAGGCAAGGCCTGTAACTACACCCGGCTCTTTTTCCTCCAGACGGGTCTCATGACGCATACGCTGATGTCCCAGGTATTCCGGCAGGTTTTCTTTAGTAACCGTTAAAGTTTCCTGTTCTTTCTTCACCAGCTTTACAGCAGCGTTCCGGCACAGGATGTCGATGAGTTTTTTCAGGCTCCGGACCCCTGCTTCCCCGGTATATTCTTCGATCATTTTGTGCAGAGCGCTGTCGGTAACCTCCAGATTTTCTTCTTTAATACCCATAGTTTCCAGAGCCTTTGGCAGAAGATGGCGTTTGGCGATCTGGAATTTTTCCAGAGATGTGTAGCCTGGAAAGGAAATTACTTCCATACGGTTCAGCAGAGGCTCTGGAATGGTGTCTGTGGTATTGGCAGTGCAGACAAACAGAACATTGGACAGATCATAAGGAACGTTCATGTAATGATCGGTAAAGCTGTTGTTCTGTTCCGGATCCAGAACTTCCAGAAGAGCGCTGGCAGGATCGCCGCTGTAGTCTCTGGCCAGTTTATCCACTTCATCCAGGACCATAACAGGATTGGAAGCTCCACTGCGCTTCATGCCTTCCATGATACGTCCGGGCATAGCCCCTACATAAGTACGCCGGTGTCCCCGGATCTCTGCTTCATCCCGGACACCTCCCAGACTGATCCGGACATATTTTCGTCCCAGAGCCTTGGCGATACTCTGGCCGATGCTGGTTTTTCCGGTGCCGGGAGCTCCTACAAAGAGCAGGATAGAACCGGACTGTTTTTTGTTCAGGGCCATTACTGCAAGCTGCTGGATGATCCTCTCTTTGACTTTCTTCAGTCCATAGTGGTCTTCATCCAGGATGGCCTCAGCTTCTTTCAGGTCAATAGAAGGCATTTTCGGAGTCTTCCAGGAAAGGCTGGTGACAAAATCCAGATAATCATAGAGCAGGCCGTATTCATGGCTTTCCTTGCCTTCCTGCTTCATACGGTTTAAGACTTTTTCTGCTTCCTGCTTTGCTTCTTTGTTCATGCCGGAACGGGCGATCTTTTTTTCAAACTTCCGTACATCGGAGACATTTTCCGGATGCATATCGTCCAGTTCCCGCTGGAGATATTCAATCTGTTTTTTGATAGCCGCCTCCCGGTAAAGCTGTTCCTGATCATCCTTCTGAGCGGAAGAGGCTTCCTGGGAAACCTTGGACATTTCTATAAATTCATAGATGGCATTCTCAATGAGGCCATCCCTTTCCTTCCTAGAATCTGCCGCCAGGATCTTATATTTTTCTTCTGTACTGAGATTCAGATAATCTGTGAGAGAGCAGGCCAGATCGTGAAGGTTTTTCCTTTGCAGGATATAACTTCTGGCCCAGACGCCCCATTGATACCCCTGGACAAATTTCAGAAGAGCTCCCCGGAGTTTTGAAAAAAGTTCCGCCTCTTCCTCATCAGAGATATCGCTGATCTCTCCCCGGATAGAAGCGGTAGCTGTGATATGATTATCTGCAACTTCAATATCGGAGATATCCACCCGCTCCAGTGTGCGGATCTGCACATTTTCCGAATCGTCGATCCCTTCTACCCGGGCAGAAATGCCAATGGGATAGAAATCCCCGGCAGTCAGCTCATTCCCGGCTTTGTCGTCTTTCAGCAGCATAAAGAGCACATCGTCATCTTTTTTCATAGGTTCTGTACACCAGTCGTTGAAAAAATCCTTCTTGAAATAGTAGGAAACATCGGGAAGTAAAAGTATATTATGAACAGGTCTTACAATCATAAGAAATCCTCCTTTTATCAGCAGTCTGTTTAAACGAGTGCTAAAGCTTGATTTTAAAATATAGCGAATAATAAATGAATTATCCGCTTTCCCGTTTAAAACCTACAACAGTTTCCTGGCACAGTACAAATTCTGACACTGTGTCATTGGTTATACAATAGCATGCACAAAAGAGAATGTCAATATACTTTGCAAAAAAAATGAAAAATAAAGTAGACGGAAAAGAGAAAATCCGATATGATATTTTCTATCGGGCAGCTTTGCTCTGCAAAGGAGAATATTCGATGAACATTATTAACATAGAACATATTGATAAGATATTTGGAGATAAAGTGATTTTTCATGACGCTTCTCTGGGAATCCAGCAGGGGGATAAGATCGGCATTATAGGGATCAATGGTACAGGAAAGTCTACTTTATTAAAGATCATTGCCGGAGAAGAGGAACCGGATACGGGAGAGGTGATATACCAGAACGGTCTGAAGACCCTGTATCTGCCTCAGAATCCGGAATTCCCTGGCGAGGGGACATTGGAGTCTTATGCTCTGAAGGGAGATCCTCAGATAGACTGGCAGGTACAGAGCTATCTGAATATACTGGGATTTACGGATCTGGACATTCCTTTGTCAGCTCTTTCCGGAGGACAGAAAAGAAAGGCGGCTATGGCCAGGACTCTGTCCCAGGAATTTGACGTACTCCTTTTAGATGAGCCAACTAACCATCTGGACTTTGAAATGACAGCCTGGCTGGAGGATTACCTGAGAAATATGAACAAAACGCTTCTCATGGTAACTCATGACCGTTACTTCCTGGACCGGACGGTGAATAAGATCCTGGAAGTCAGCCATGGCAGTCTTTATGAATACCAGTCAGACTATTCTGGATTTCTGGAATTGAAGGCCCAGAGAGAAGAGATGGAGCTGGCATCTGAGAGGAAACGTCAGAGTATTCTGCGTATAGAAACTGAATGGGCCAAGAGAGGCTGCAGAGCCAGAAGCACTAAGCAGAGAGCCAGACTTCAGAGACTGGAAGAATTAAAAAAGGGAAGAGGACCGGTAAAAGAACAGAATGTGGAACTGGAGAACCAGGCTGTGCGGATGGGAAAGAAGACCTTAGAACTTTCTCATATCAGCAAAAGCTATGGTGAAAAGAAACTGATAGAAGATTTCAGCTATATTTTTCTGAAAAATCAGCGAGTAGGATTCATAGGACCTAATGGCTGCGGAAAGTCTACCTTAATGAAGATTATTGCAGGGCTCCTTGGGGCGGATTCTGGAACTGTAGAAAAGGGAGAGACTGTGAAAATCGGCTACTTTGCCCAGGAAGAGCAGGAAATGGACCCTTCTCAGAGAGTTATTGATTATGTAAAAGACATAGGAGAATATTTCAAGACCGGCGAAGGAAGGATCAGTGCTTCTCAGATGCTGGAACGCTTTCTCTTTACTCCGGATATGCAGTACGCCCCTATTGGCAAGCTTTCAGGAGGAGAGAAAAGGAGACTGTACCTGTTGGGGGTACTGGCAGGAGAGATTAATGTGCTGATCATGGATGAAGCAGGAAATAACCTGGATATTCCAACCATGACTATTCTGGAAGATTATCTGCTGTCCTTTCAGGGAATTGTCATTACCGTATCTCATGACCGCTATTTTCTGGATAATGTGGCAGACCGTATCTTTGAATTTGACGGTCAGGGTCATCTGACCCAGTACGAAGGAGGCTATACCGATTATCTGGTGGCAAAGAAAAGCAGGGACCAGGGAAAGAAAGGACCGGAGCAGACCCAGCCTAAAAAAGAGAGCAGCCGGGACTGGAAAGGGCAGCGGCCTGTAAAGCTGAAATTTTCTTTTAAAGAACAAAGAGAATATGAAACTATCGACCAGGATATTGCAGCACTGGAGGATAAAATAGAAAAGCTGGATGCGGAAATCCTGGCTAATGCCACCAATTCGGCAAAGCTCAATGAACTGATGAAAGAAAAAGAAGATACAGAAGCCGCCCTGGAAGAAAAAATGGATCGGTGGGTCTATCTTACGGAACTTGCGGAGCAGATAGAAGCTGAAAAAAATAAGTAAAAGGCAGCTAATGTAAAAAATGCACAAAAACAAAGGGAAATATTAGTAAAAAAATACAGCTTGACGGTGGGGAACACTTTAGTATATAGTTACTATCAGCAGAACAAAATAGAAGGAACAATATATTGATAGTGTGTTACTGGTAAGCAGGCATAAACTATCCGGTATATTCACTTGAAGAGAGTCAGAAGCTGAGACGTTTTTGGCTGCTACAGTGATAGGCGGATATGTTTGTGCTTTTCTTTTTGTCAGTAAAAAGAAGATATAAAGAAAAACAAGGGATTCTTGAAAATGTATCAGATTATCAAAGTATTAAATAATAATGCGATTCTGGCCTATCATAACGAAAATGAGCGGATACTGCTGGGTAAGGGAATCGGGTTCGGAAAGAAGCAGGGAGAACGTTTTGATAAGATTCAGGGCGCGAAAGTTTACGCTTTGGAAGCAGGAGAGAAGCGAAGCTCTGCTGTAAATGCAGTGAATGTCATAGAGCCGGTGTATCTGGAGGCAGTAGGACGGATCATTGACGAGGCGGAAATGATTTTTGACTCCATTAACAGAGGAATTCTTCTTCCCCTGGCAGATCATATTGCTTTTGCGGTGAAAAGAGAGCAGGAGGAGAATATCTACATACCCAATCCTTTTATACCGGATATTAAACTGCTCTTCGATAAAGAATACGGGGTGGCTTTAAAAGGCAGAGAGATCATTGAAGAAATGACCGGATGCCGGATTTCCGATGATGAAGTAGGATTTATAGCCCTCTATATCCATTCAGGACTTTCTAATGAACATGTGTCGGAGACTTTGAAGACAACCAGGATCATTGATGAGACTATAAAGATTATTGAGAATCAGATGGGGAAGAAGCTGGAGACAGAGTCCCTGTCCTGCATCCGTCTGATCAGCCATCTCTATTATATGCTGGTCCGGACGAGAACCGGAGAAGGAGTCAATATTAATCTGAATGACTTTATGGAGGCCAATTATCCCCGGGCAAATGAGACTGCCCGAATGGTATGTGAATATATGGAAGAGGCAATGGGGAAACCTATTGCAAAGGAAGAAATCGGCTTCCTGGCCGTACACATACAGAGAGCGGCTGTGTGAGGTAAATATCCCATAGAAATATGGGCTATTGCGTATCGCCTAAGGCGAAGCGCAGATATATATAAACCAATATGAAGGGAGATTTTTAAAATGAAAAACTTTGAGTACACAATTAAGGACGAACTGGGAATCCATGCAAGACCTGCAGGAATGCTTGTAAAAGAGGCTAAGAAATATCAGAGCAAGATTACCATTACAAAAGAAGGAAAAACAGCAGAGGCTTCTAAGCTTATGGCGGTTATGTCTTTAGGTGTAAAGTGCGGACAGACCGTACAGATTGCTGTAGAAGGTGCAGACGAAGAAGCAGCTGCAGCTGGTATCCAGGCTTTCTTTGAAGCAAATCTGTAAGACTAAGGGGTAGTGAATATGGAACGTCTGAAAGGCAAATCAGTTTATAAGGGAATTGCCCTTGGAAAGATTTCTGTCCTGAAGAAAAATGACTATGTAGTAAAGCGCGTAAAGGTGGAAAATTCTGAGGCAGAGATTGAAAGAGTGGCCCAGGCAAGGGAAAAAGCAAAAGAACAGCTTCAGAAGCTGTATGATAAAGCTGTGAAAGAAGTGGGAGAAGCCAGTGCGGCAATCTTTGAAGTACATCAGATGATGCTGGATGATGATGACTATAATGAGTCTATCGAAAATATCATCCGCACCCAGGAGGTCAATGCCGAATACGCTGTAGCAACTACAGGGGACAACTTCTCTCAGATGTTTGCCAGCATGGACGATGATTATATGAAAGCCCGTGCAGCAGATGTGAAGGACATTTCCGAACGTCTGGTGAGAAATCTTTACGGCGGAGACGGCGGAGATATGGAATTTGACCAGCCGGTGATTATTGTGGCTGATGATCTGTCTCCAAGTGAGACCGTTCAGATGGACAAAGAAAAAATCCTGGCCTTTGTTACTGTTCATGGCTCTACCAATTCCCATACAGCCATTCTGGCCCGTATGATGAACATTCCGGCTCTCATCGGCGTAGACATGGATCTGGAAAAACTGAAATCCGGTATGGAGGCTGTGGTAGATGGCTTCGCAGCAGAAGTAATCTTTAATCCTGACGAAGAAGTGAGGATGGATGCCAGAAAGCGTATTCAGGAAGAAGAAGAAAAGAGCAGGCTCTTATTAGAGTTAAAAGGCAAGGAAAACATTACTCAGAGCGGCCATAAAATCAACATTTATGCCAATATCGGCAGTGTTGGAGATATGGGATATGTACTGGAAAACGATGCAGGAGGTATTGGTCTGTTCAGAAGTGAATTCCTGTATATCGGCAGAAATGAACTGCCGAGTGAGGAAGAACAGTTCCAGGTTTATAAGCAGGTAGCCCAGACTATGGCCGGCAAAAAAGTAATCATCCGTACACTGGATATTGGCGCTGACAAGCAGGCTGATTATCTGGGACTGGGCAAGGAAGACAACCCTGCCCTTGGATATAGAGCTATCCGTATCTGTCTTACTCAGCCAGAGATTTTTAAGACTCAGTTAAGAGCTCTTTTCCGGGCAGCAGTATATGGAAATATTTCCATTATGTACCCTATGATTACGTCTGTGGAAGAGGTTCTGGAGATTAAAAAGATCGTCAAAGAGGTAAAGGATGAGCTGGAAGCAGAAGGAACCCCTTATAAGAGTGATGTAGAAGAAGGCATTATGATCGAGACTCCTGCTTCTGTTATGATCAGCGATGATCTGGCAAAAGAAGTGGATTTCTTCAGCATCGGAACCAACGATCTGACCCAGTATACCCTGGCCATTGACCGTCAGAATGAGAAGCTGGACAGATTTTATAATCCTCATCACAAAGCCATTCTGAGAATGATCCAGACTGTGGTGGACAATGCCCACAAGGAAGGAAAATGGGCAGGAATCTGTGGAGAGCTGGGAGCTGATACCGAGCTTACGGAGACCTTTGTGAAGATGGGAATTGATGAGCTTTCTGTTGCGCCTTCTATGATTCTAAAGCTTAGAAAGATTGTCAGAGACATGCCGTGAAAGTGAGCGGTTATGAGAGAAAAAAGAATTTCTAAAGAGATAGATTTCAAAGAAATGGCCCAGGCTTTTCTGGAAGGAGCGGGAGGACGTGAAAATATTATCAGCTGCTATAATTGTATTACCCGACTCCGTCTGAAGGTGAAAGAACACACTGCTGTAGATGAAGAAAAAATAAAAGATTCAGGAGCGGCAGCAGTGTTCTGGCCAGAGGCTGATCTGCTCCATATTGTCCTTGGTCCTCAGGTTTTTGATGTGGCCAGAGAGATGAAAAAGCTTATGGAAAAATAAAAAGCTGTGTTTTAAACAGTAAATAAAAAGGAATATTCTCCTGTCTGATGCTAAGATGCACAAGACGGAGAATATTCCTTTTTTCATAAGTAATATATCAGAGAAAACGGTTTATTTCCGGTATACAAAATCTGGAAGTCCGTCAGTACCCAGGGGTACTTCTACAGTTCCCTGGATAAGAGGAAGGGCATAGGTAATGAAATCCTGAGTGATGTCAGAACCATCTTCAGAAATCCATTCCAGAGGAACGGTTTTTTCCTTGTTGCAGATTAAATTTACGTCTTCAAGGCCGAGGCGCATACGGTAAGGAACATTGCTGTCTCTTACATAAGAAACCATTTTCCCAGTTTCTCCCTTCAGTGCACAGCGGACGCCGAACTGTCCTGCGGCCACTGCCTCCTGCTGATCAGCAGCGGACATCATAGCAGATGAGCAGCGCTGGCTTACATTCAGTTCTACAGAACGGGCCTTTACTCCCAGACGGCTGCGAACCAGATTTTCCAGATATTTTCCACAGCCTGCAAGCATTTTGTGACCGAAAGAATCAGTGCCCACAGAGTTGTCATATTCGCAGATAAAGGTGCCTTTTTCGTCATGGATCCCTTCGGAAACGCAAACGATCACATTTGGATTTTTCTCAAAACACTCCTGAACTTTTGAGAGGAATGCCTCCTGGTCGAAAGCAGTTTCAGGAAGATAGATAAGAAGCGGATTATCTCCTGTATATTTCCTTGCAAGAGCACCTGCAGCAGTGAGCCAGCCAGCATGACGTCCCATGATCTCTACGATAGTTACAGATTTTGTCTCATATACATTGGCATCGGTGACGATTTCTCTTACTGTGGAGGCCACATATCTGGCAGCGCTTCCAAAACCTGGAGTATGGTCTGTAAGGACCAGATCATTATCAATTGTTTTGGGCTCGCCGATTACCCGGATCGGGCTGTTTATCTTCTCTGCATAACGGGAAAGCTTGCTTACCGTATCCATAGAATCGTTGCCTCCGATATAGAAGAAATATCCGATATCCAGTTCCTCAAATTTCTGAAAAAGATGTGGATATACCGGGTCGTTCAGATCTTCCGGAAGCTTATAACGGCAGGAGCCAAGATATGCTCCAGGAGTGGTTTTTAACTTCTCCAGATCATTTCCTTTGAAAACTTCCTGAAAATCCAGAACCCTTCCTGCCAGGAACCCTTCGATTCCGTTTACCATTCCATATACATGTCCTATAGAGTCCTGGAGAAGGCCTTCAGATACTACACCATAAAGGCTGCTGTTGATTACCGCAGTGGGGCCGCCGGACTGACCTACGATTAAATTTTTTCTGTTCAATGTTTCAATTTGTATGGGCAGAAATCTGACCATACCCTCCTTTCCTGGATTCTTTCCCATAAAAGGGACTGTCGTATTTGACTGTTTTTCTGGGACTTATTATAGCATGGTTTTGGTGAAATTGCATTAAGAAATACTTGCCTGAAAGGGAAAATGTGATATAATAATTGTAGGTTTTCTAAGGGCTGACTTATCCAGTCCTGTGAAAGAGGGAACTTTAGAAAAATTATATGGAGGTCTTTAATTATGTTAGTATCAGCAGCAGAAATGTTAAAGAAAGCGAAAGCAGGACATTATGCAGTAGGTCAGTTCAATATCAATAACCTGGAGTGGACAAAGGCGGCTCTTCTTACAGCTGAAGAATGCAAGTCTCCTATTATCCTGGGCGTTTCTGAAGGCGCTGGAAAATATATGTGCGGTTTCAAAACTGTAGCAGATATGGTAAAAGCTATGATCGAAGAACTGAACATCACTGTACCGGTAGCTCTTCACTTAGACCACGGTACATATGACGGATGCTACAAATGTATCAAAGCAGGATTTTCATCCATCATGTTCGATGGTTCTCACTATCCAATCGAGGAAAATGTTGAGAAAACAAAAGAGCTGGCAGGTGTCTGCAAAGGCCTTGGACTTTCTCTGGAAGCTGAAGTCGGTTCTATCGGCGGAGAGGAAGACGGCGTTGTAGGTATGGGCGAGTGTGCAGATCCTGAAGAATGCAAGATGATTGCTGATCTGGGTGTAGATATGCTGGCAGCAGGTATCGGCAACATCCATGGAAAATATCCGGAAAACTGGGCAGGCCTTCGCTTTGACGTGCTGGATAATATCCAGAAACTGACAGGTGAGATGCCTCTGGTACTTCACGGCGGTACAGGAATTCCGGCAGATATGATCCGTAAAGCTATTGACTTAGGCGTATCTAAGATCAATGTAAATACAGAATGCCAGTTATCTTTTGCAGCAGCTACAAGAAAATACATCGAAGAAGGTAAAGATAACCAGGGTAAAGGATATGACCCACGTAAATTATTAAAACCGGGCTTTGACGCAATCTGCGAGACAATCAAAGAGAAAATGGAACTCTTCGGTTCTGTGGGAAAAGCATTTGAATAAGAAAAACAGAAAATAAATATAATGGGAAGGGAGTTGCCGTTTTTGATATGGCAGCTCCCTTTCTATTACGTAGAAGCACTTTTGACTTATTTAGAAGAAAAGAGGGCGGCAATACTTACACATTATATGAAGTACCACCGCCCTTATGACTATAACAATTTTATACCATACCGATTCTATAAGGTATCATTTCTCTTGACATAACCTGGTCTGTCAGGGGAAGAGATAATCTCCTTTACATGAATCAGCTTAGCATGCTTATCTACTACCTGATTCTCTACATAAACATCTTTTCCGATTACAGAATCAGGAAGGATTACGCTGTTCTTAACTACAGCACCTTCTTTGATCACACAGCCTCTTCCGATTACGGAATTTTCTACAGTACCTTCAATGAGGCAGCCGTTGGAAACAACAGAGTTTTTCACGCTGGCGCTTTCAAAATACTGAGTCGGACAGGAATCGTTAGTCCTGGTGTAAATGGGCCATTCATCACTGAAAAGACTCTGGCAGGCTTTCATATCTATGAGAGAGATATTAGCATCATAATAGCTCTTAAAGTCAGAAATTGAAGCAAAATATCCACGATGAGCTACTCCACGGATATCTAATTCGCTGCAGGAATCATTTACAATATCAGACAGCGTATACATAGAAGAAAGTTTATGAGCTTTTTCTACCAGCTCAATAAACAGTTCTTTTTTTATTACATAGGTTTCCATGAAGATGTTACGATTCTTCGCATTTCCGTGATTAGGCTCCATGGAAAGAACGCCTTTCTGCTTGTTCAGGTTCAGGATATTGCAGTTCAGGAAAGATTCCTTTGCATTGTCCACAGAATGATATAAAAGAGTAATGTCTGCACCGGATTCAATATGTGATTCCAGAAGCTGGCTGTAATCCATAGCATAGATCATATAACTGGGAGCAATCACTACATAAGGTTCACTGGCCTGTTCAATAAACTCCATATTTTCGATAAAGGCAGCAATGTCATTGTTGTAGATATCATTGTCCATACCGTTTTCAGAGTAGAGAAGATGAAGTTTTCCTCTCTTAGAGTTGATATTATAATGACGTCCGGTTCCCAGATGCTCGGTCAAAGAACGAGGTTTTCTGCGGATATATACCTGAATACGGTCAATGCCGCTGTCGCTCATATTGGAAATCGGGAAGTCGATTACCCGGTAGCGTCCCAGGAAAGAAAATGCTCCTACAGGACGGTAGGTCTGCATGCCCTCTATATGTACATTCCTTCCGGCAAAATTTACGATTCCTAATGCCTTACTCATATTATTCCTCCCCCTTTACACGTTTTGCAATGAGTTCGATATGCTCGCTGTCAGCACTGCCTACCTTGGCATTTTTGCCGATATGTACGCCGTCTGCCACAATAACTCTCTGCACCACAGCGCCTTCTTCTACCACAGCGCCTGGCATGATCACACTGTCAATAACCTTAGCGCCAGTTCCAATCTTGGTATCTGTAAATAATACAGAGTTTTCTACAGTACCATCGATAATACAGCCCTGGGTGATAAATGCGCGTTTAATTTCTGCATTGGGACCGATATAATGGGGAAGACTATCAGAATCTTCGGTGTAGATCTTCCAGGAAGAATCGCTTAAATCCAGAGGATTGTTTTTGTCCAGCAAGTCCATATTGGCCTCCCAAAGAGAATCAATGGTTCCTACGTCTTTCCAATATCCTTTGAATTTGTAAGCGTAAAGTGTCTTGCCTTCATTGAGCATAACAGGAATGATATCTTTACCGAAATCATGGTGAGAATCCGGATTCTTCATATCTGCAGTTAAAAGTTTTCTCAGAGGTTTCCAAGTAAAGATATAGATACCCATGGAAGCCAGGTTGCTCTTTGGATGTTCAGGTTTTTCCTCGAATTCTACAATCTTTCCTGTCTCATCTGTATTCATGATACCGAAGCGGCTGGCTTCTTTCATTGGAACTTCAATTACAGCGATGGTAGCGTCTGCATTCTGCTCTTTATGTGCAGCAAGCATTTTTGCGTAGTTCATTTTATAAATGTGATCTCCGGAAAGGATTAAGACATATTCCGGATCAAAGCTGTCGATAAAGTCGATATTCTGAGAAATAGCATCTGCGGTTCCTCTGTATACGTCTAAATCTACATCTGCCTTTTCACGGGGAGCAAGTACGTAAACTCCGCTGTTTTTGGCATCCAGTCCCCAGCGTCCGCCGGCAGCTACATAGCTGTTTAACTGAATGGACTCGTACTGTGTCAGTACGCCTACATTGTCGATTCCACTGTTGGCGCAGTTACTCAGTGGAAAATCAATGATACGGTATTTTCCGCCGTAGGATACGGCAGGCTTTGCAACTTTTTTTGTCAGCTCATGCAGACGTGTGCCACGACCACCGGCCAGTATCATTGCCAACATATTGTTTTGTTTCATAATGAACCCTCTCTTTCTTAAGATAACAATAGACACAGCAGGGTAAGCTGCTCTTTATTGTTTCACTGTCATATATTATACAATTAATCACTGTTTTTTTCCACAATTTTGAGCAAAAAAACACAAAAATTATGAAAAAAACTTTAAATCATTATAGGGATAATGGCTAAAAACCTGGTGAACACATTTTTTACCGGGAACTTGCATAAATTTTACAAAAAAACAGGTAAAAAATCCATGGAAGAGTTCATTCACGGGCTTCAGCATCTGGTGTGGGGACCAGGGATGCTGGTGTTCTTTTTGGGAACGGGAATTCGTTTTACTCTTCGCTCGCGATTCTTTCAGATAAGAAAAATACATATCTGGATGAGAATGACTATTGGCGCTTTACTAAATAGAAAAGATGTGAGAAGAACAGACAAAGAACATTCCATTTCCCAGTTCCAGTCTTTCTGTACAGCACTGGCAGCTACTCTTGGAACGGGAAATATTACAGGAGTGGCTACTGCATTGATTTTCGGGGGACCAGGGGCGATTTTCTGGATGTGGGTCTCAGCATTTTTCGGAATGATGACCAACTATGCGGAAAACTATCTGGGAATCCGGTATCGATATAAAGACCAGAAGGGACAATGGATAGGCGGTGCCATGGTCTATATGGAGAGAGGATTAAACTCCAGGCTTTTGGCAGTACTCTTTGCAGTATGCTGTCTTGTGGCCTCTTTGGGGATGGGAAATATGGTTCAGGGGAATTCCATGGCAAAGGGCTTAGAGACTGCTTTTGGCATTCCCCCTTTTTTGACCGGCACCCTTTGTATGATCTTGCTGGCCCTGGTGGTCACTGGCGGGGTAAAACGGGTGGCTGCTCTTACAGAAAAGCTGGTTCCCCTTATGGCAGGAATTTATTTTCTGGGAGCGCTGGCAGTGCTGGCCGTAAATTGGAGAGCAGTTCCCCAGGCAGTGGAAATGATATTCACCCAGGCTTTTCAGATGAAAGCAGGACTGGGCGGAGCAGCAGGATACACTGTGAAACAGGCTGTCCGAATGGGAGTAGCCAGAGGGATTTTCTCTAATGAGGCAGGCCTGGGGTCTTCGGTAATGGCCCATGTTCAGTCTGACGTAAAGGAACCGGAGATACAGGGAATGTGGGGAATGCTGGAGGTATTTATCGATACAATGGTTGGCTGTACAGTTACTGCTTTGGTAATCCTTACAAGCGGCGTATACCAGCCGGAACTATATCTGGAACAGATGGGCCGGGGAATAGAAACAGTGGATGGCACCACGCTGACTGGTCAGGCTTTTGCTTCGGTAATCCCATGGGGAGAGCAGTTTCTGGCAGCGGCTACGGCATTATTTGCTTTTGCCACTATTGCAGGCTGGTCCTATTTCGGAGAGCAGACTGCGGCATATCTGGGAAAAGAAAAAGGCGCTTCTGTCTATCGATATGTCTATATCCTCATTACACTTCCCGGCTGTATTTTGGCGCCAAGCCTGATCTGGGAGCTGTCAGATGCCTTTAATGGTATGATGGCCCTGCCTAACCTGGTGGCTTTGTTTTTCCTGGGAAAACAGGTGAAGTTTTGGAAGGAAGAATAAAAAGATTGCACAGAAATTTCCCACAGTATATAATCAAAGTATGCAAAATCAGACAATAAGTTAAAAGGAGAGAACTTATGGGAATTTTAGAAAAAATGAGACTGGACGGGAAAGTATCTTTTGTTACAGGGGGAGCAAGGGGCATTGGAAAGGCTATTGCCCAGGCTTTGGCAGAGGCGGGAAGTGACCTGGCTCTGGTAGATATTGATATGGAAGAGGCGGCAAAAACTGCTGGTGAGATTGAAAAAAATACAGGGGTGAAGGCCATTGCTATCCAGGCAGATGTGACAAAGCCGGAAGAAGTAGATGCAATGATAAGAAGAATTATGGAAGAATTCGGGCATCTGGATGCGGCCTTCTGCAATGCAGGAATCTGTATGAACATTCCGGCGGAGGAGATGACTTATGAACAGTGGAAAAAGGTTCTAGATATTAATCTTACAGGAGTCTTTCTCACTTCCCAGGCAGCGGCCAAAGTTATGCTGAAACAGGGAAAGGGCTCTATTATTAATACGGCCTCTATGTCTGCTCATATCGTGAATGTGCCCCAGCCCCAGTGCTCTTATAATGCATCTAAGGCAGGAGTTATCCAGCTTACAAAATCAATGGCTGTGGAGTTTGCGAAAAGAGGCGTCCGAGTAAACAGCATCAGTCCGGGATATATGGCTACAGAGCTGACTTTGAATTCGGAAAGCCTGAAACCTCTCATAGAGAAATGGAATCATATGGCGCCTATGGGACGTATGGGAAAACCGGAAGAGCTCCAGTCAATAGCTGTATATCTGGCGGGAGATACCAGTTCCTTTACTACAGGAGCGGATTTTGTTATAGATGGGGCATTTACCTGCTTCTAAAATTCAAAATATATAAGCAGATATGGACTGGATGGGGCTGTCGCATTAGTCATATGTCAGGAATATTTATACATTTTATGCGAATTTGTCGAGCATAGCTTTGAGACCATAGGCTCAAAGCGGCACAGACTGAGCAATAAAATGTATAAATATTCTCGATTTTGATTAATGCGACAGCTCCATTTTACGTACGGATGTTCATTTGTGGTTTTTAGTATTTACACTGAGGCTGCCAGATTATATAATGAAACAGATAAATATCAGGATATAATATGTACAAAGGCCTTTGAAAAAGAGGCAGAGCCAGAGAAGTGAAAAGAAGGACGGAAATATGAACTATCGATTTGACATACAGTACGACGGGACCAGATATGGAGGCTGGCAGAGACAGAAAACCACAGAAAACACTATTCAGGGGAAAATCGAGGAGGTTCTTTCCAGGATGACAGGAAATCCTGTGCAGATACAGGGAGCAGGAAGGACTGATGCAGGGGTACATGCCCTGGGCCAGGTAGCCAATGGACATTTGGATACACCCATGAGCTGTGAGGAAATCTGTGAATATATGAATCATTATCTTCCGGAGGACATTGAAATCCTCCAGGTGTGCCAGGTTTCCGACAGGTTTCACAGCCGTCTTAATGCTAAAGAAAAATTGTATCGTTACCGTATAGGAACAGGCAGCCATAAAAATGTATTTGAAAGAAAATATCTCTGTCCCCTTCATGAAACTTACAATGTAAAAGCCATGGAACAGGCTGCCGTGTATCTTACAGGTACCCATGATTTTAAAAGTTTCTGCTCTAATAAAAAGATGAAAAAGTCCACAGTCAGGACTCTTTATGAAATCCGGCTTACCCAGCTTCCAAATGAGCTGCAGATTGATTACCGGGGAGAGGGATTTCTCTATAATATGGTGCGGATCCTGACCGGAACCCTCATCGAAGTAGGAAGAGGAGACCGGAAACCAGAGGAGATTCCGGGTATATTGGAGGGAAGAGACCGAGGACTGGCAGGCTTTACGGCACCGGCCAGAGGACTGACACTGGTAGAAGTCAGATATTAAAGAAAATGGGTTTAGAGCCATAAATTCGGCAGACAGAAAGGCGGTTAAAAATGGAAGAAACCATGCAGGAACAAATGGAGAGGGAAATCCGGGAGAGTATGGACAAACTGTACCCTAAAGACCCGGATCATTTATACAGCAAAATGCAGATTGAGTTTTACAGCTGCAGTTATGAAAAGAAGAGTGTGACACTCCGTTTTCCTATCCAGAGATGGGAATTGAACCATATGAGTACGGTCCACGGAGGAATTATTGCCGCTGCCATGGATACCACCTGTGGAACTGCAGTCCGCAGTGTCACAGGCAAAACTATGATCCCCACCATAAATCTGAACATTAATTATATTTCCCCGGGAATGGCTGGAGATGCCATGCTGGTAACGGCCCGGGCAGACCGGGCGGGCAGACGGATCTGTAATATCAGCGCTCAGTGCAAGTCAGAAAAAACGGGAAAGCTGATTGCTACGGCTGCGGCAAATTTTATGATCGCAGAATAAAAAATGGGGCAAAGCCTTTGAAAAATGGAAAATTTATGATACTATATCAGATGTTGACGGATCCCGGCAGTCTGTAAGAAGGCCGGCAGCATTTGAAAGAATTGAAAGAGAAGTCCGCAAGGATAAATACCATAGATGGAGGAGAATAAATTGGAAAAAGAGACAGTAAAGGAAACCGTTTCCAAAAACTTTATTGAACAGATCATAGAGAAAGATCTGGCTGAGGGAAAATATGAGGAGATCTGTACCAGATTCCCTCCGGAGCCTAACGGCTACCTGCATATCGGTCACGCAAAATCTATATTATTAAATTACGGACTGGCAAAGAAATATAACGGAAAGTTTAACCTTCGTTTTGACGACACCAACCCTACCAAAGAGAAGACAGAGTTTGTGGATTCCATCAAAGCAGATGTGAAATGGCTGGGAGCTGACTGGGAAGACAGGCTTTATTTTGCTTCTGATTATTTTGACCAGATGTATGAGGCTGCTATAAAACTGATAAAAAAAGGCAAAGCTTTTGTCTGTGATCTCAGCCCTGAGGAAATCCGGGAATACAGAGGTACCCTCACAGAGCCAGGAAAGGAAAGTCCTTACCGGAACAGAAGCGTTGAGGAAAATCTGGATTTGTTTGAGAAAATGAAAAATGGGGAGTTTCCTGACGGCAGCCACGTGCTCAGAGCAAAAATTGACATGGCCTCTCCCAACATTAATATGAGAGACCCGATCATTTATCGGGTAGCCCATATGACTCACCATAATACCGGGGACAAATGGTGTATCTATCCTATGTATGATTTTGCCCATCCTATAGAAGATGCTATTGAGGGAGTGACCCATTCTATCTGTACCCTGGAATTTGAGGATCACAGACCTCTTTATGACTGGGTGGTAAGAGAACTGGAATATCCCCATCCTCCGAAACAGATTGAATTTGCAAAACTGTATCTCACCAATGTGGTAACAGGAAAGAGATATATTAAGAAGCTGGTAGAAGACGGAACAGTAGACGGATGGGACGACCCCAGACTGGTGTCTATTGCTGCTCTCAGAAGAAGGGGATTTACTCCGGAATCTATCCAGAAATTTGTAGAGCTCTGCGGTGTTTCCAAGGCAAACAGCTCTGTAGATTACGCTATGCTGGAGTATTGTATCCGGGAGGACCTGAAGATGAAAGCCCCACGTATGATGGCAGTACTGGATCCAGTGAAACTGGTCATCGATAATTATCCGGAAGGAGAAATTGAGTATCTGGAAGTTCCAAATAACATGGAAAATCCGGAGCTGGGTGTAAGACAGGTGCCTTTTGGAAGAGAGCTTTATATTGAGAGAGAAGACTTCATGGAAGAGCCGGTAAAGAAATACAGACGTCTCTATCCGGGAAATGAAGTAAGACTGATGAATGCCTACTTTGTTACCTGTACAAGCTGTGAAAAGGATGAAGAAGGGAATATCACAGTGATCCACTGTACGTATGATCCTGCATCCAAAGGGGGAAATTCTCCTGACGGAAGAAAGGTAAAAGGTACTATTCACTGGGTATGCGCATCTACAGCAGTAAAGGTACAGTGCCGTCTCTATGAGAATATCGTAGATGAAGAAAAAGGTGTATACAATAAAGAGGACGGAAGCCTGAATGTAAATCCAAATTCTCTTACTGTAGTGGAAGAAGCCTATGTGGAGCCGGAACTGGGAAAGGCAGGAGCTTATGACCGCTATCAGTTTGTGCGGAACGGATTTTTCTGCGGAGACTGCCATGATACCAAACCGGGAGCACCGGTGTTTAACCGTATTGTATCCCTGAAGAGCTCTTTTAAGCTTCCTGAGAAATAAGAAGATGAATGATTTGCTGATTCCTCTGAAAGAGGACAGCCGGTTTCCTATGTACCGGCAGATTTATGATCATATAAAAAATGAAATACAAAAGGGAAAGATGAAGGCAGGAGAAAAACTGCCTTCTTCCCGCATTTTGGCGAAAAATCTCTGCATTAGCAGAAGCACTGTGGATATGGCTTATGACCAGCTGCTGGCAGAGGGATATATAGAATCTGTTCCCTGTAAAGGCTACTATGTGTGCCAGATGGAAGGCATTTATTTCGACAGAAAGAAAAAGGAATTTCCAGAAGTAAATTCTGGACAAAAGCCTTCCGATACTGTTTACAGGTGGGACTTTGCGCTGAATGGTATTGCACCGGGAGGATTTCCCCATAATATCTGGCGGAAACTGTCCAGGGAGGTCCTTTCACAGGAAGGAGACAGTCTTTTTCAGCTGGGAGACCCTTGTGGAGAACCTGGGATCCGACAGGCGGTGGCAGAATATCTTCATAGTGCCAGAGGTGTAGACTGCGACCCAGGTCAGATTATTATAGGGGCAGGAAATGACTATCTTCTTATGCTCCTCTGGGTGATACTGGGGAAAAATCGGAAGATTGCTATGGAAAATCCAACTTATCTGAGCGCCTACTACGATTTCCTTCATATGGGCAGCCACATTTTGCCGGTAGGACAGGATGAACAGGGAATCCGTATAGAGGAGCTGGAAAAAACAGAGGCGGATACGGTTTATGTAATGCCCTCCCATCAATTTCCCATGGGAATGGTCATGCCCCTGAAGCGGAGGACGGAGCTCCTGAAATGGGCCGGAGCCAGGGAGGGAAGATATATTATCGAGGACGATTATGACAGTGAATTCCGCTATAAAGGCCAGCCCATCCCGGCTCTTTCCGGATTTGACCAGAAAGGCTGTGTGATCTATCTGGGGACCTTTTCCAAATCTCTGGCGCCCTCTGTCAGAGTCAGTTATATGGTCCTTCCCCGGGAGCTGATGAACACGTATCTGTCTTTGGAACATCTTTTTTCCGTAACTGTATCCAGAACAGACCAGAAGATTTTGGAATTGTTTCTCAGAGAAGGATACTATGAGAGACATTTAAATCGTATGCGGGCTGTTTATAAAAATAAACATGATCTTATGGTAAAATGCCTGAAAGACATGTCCCATATATGCACTTTTTCCGGAGAAAATGCAGGAGTTCATCTGCTGGTGGAATTCTGTAACGGGCTGACAGAACAAGAAGCTGTTTTCCGGGCAAAAGAATCTGGAATTAAGGTTTATGGAGTGTCTGAATATCGGATACAAAAGACGTCAAAAGAGGAAAATATGGTTCTATTGGGCTATGCTACTTTGAGAGAAGAAGATATTGAAAAGGCCATGAAAAGCCTAAAAAAGATATGGGAAAACTAAAACAGAAAAGAAGCTGCGCATTTTGTATGTAAGGAATATTTACACATAAAATGCGGCAGCTTCTTTTTAAAATCTTGCAGTAACGATGATATCACCCTCCCGGAGTACATCTTTCCCTTCAGGAATAATAGAAGTTCCGTCTCTTAAAATAAGAACAATAAGACAGCCTGCAGGAATAGAAATTTTCCTCAGAGGCTTGTTCAGCCATGGATGATTTGGACGGATGACATTTTCATAGAGAGACAGGTTTTTTCTGTCTTCAAACTCAGGGGCAGCCACCACCAGAAGATCCCCCGGCAGGATTTCTGTATTTCCGTTTGGAACAATGCTCTCTGTACCACGAACAATCATGACGATCAGCAGTCCGGAAGGAAAAGAGGCATCTTTTACCAGACAGTGAGACAGACGGTCACCTTCTTTTACGGAAATCTTTATGAAACTTACGTCTGTGGATTCCTGATAGTCATTAAAAGTCCGTTCCACATTTCCGTGGAGATCGATCATCTGCAGTTTTTCGGATACCCAGGGAAGAAGGGTTCCCTGTATAGCAATAGACATCAGGACAATACAGAAGACCAGGTTAAAAATATTGTATTTCATTGGTACATCATTAAGCACTACCAGAATGGAAAACACAATGGAAGCAACACCTCGAAGTCCGGACCAGGCGGTGACGCCAATCTGCCGAAAAGATGACCGGAAAGGCGCCAGGATGAGAAGGACGCTTAAGGGCCTTCCCATCAGAGTAAGGAAAACCATAATGAGAATGGCGGGGATCAGTACCGGTCCTAACTGAGCAGGTGTGACCAGAAGTCCCAGAAGGAAAAATATGATCATCTGAGAAATCCCTGTGATGGTGTCGAAAAAGTGGACCAGATATTTTTTATCAGGTATGTAATAATTTCCCATTAAAATACCGCTTAAATATACACTGAGATAGCCATTTCCTCCCAGAAGAGAAGGAAGAGCGTAAGCAGTAAGCGCTACGGCAAACACAAAGATTGTCCGGCCTTGTTCCATCTCAAAATTAAAGTGGCGAAGCAGCAGGATACCAATCCAGCCGATGAGAAATCCCCCTGCCAGACCGAAAAAGATCTGCTGAAACAGCATAAGAGGAACTGAGATTTTTTCACCTGTTATAACAGAGATCAGAACCAGAGTCAGCATATAGGAAATCGGGTCGTTGGAGCCGGATTCTACCTCTAAAAGAGAAGCTGTATTGTCTTTTAGAGCCAGGCTTTGGGAACGGAGTATGTTAAAGACTGAGGCCGCATCTGTGGAAGCGATCACGCTTCCGATAAGGATACTTTCCGTCCAGGATAGACGGAGAACGAAATGTATAAAAGCTCCGGTAAAGCCGGCGGTAAGAATAACCCCCAGGGTAGATAAACAGAGAGATTTTCCCAGAACAGGCCTGGCGGAAGCAATATTGGTGCCAAAGCCTCCATAGAACATAATGAATATCAAACAGATAGTACAGATACTCTCGGACACAGAATAGTCATCAAACTGTATTCCAATGGGACCGTTTGCTCCGAAAAACATGCCTAATCCTATAAAAATCAGAAGGGAAGGAACAGGAAGATTTTCAGCAAAACGTCCTAAAAGGATACAGATCATAATTACAATTCCAACTAACAGTAATACTTCATTCAAAAGCATTCCTCCTTTACAAAAAAAGGGAGATTTATGGTGAAACAGCAGGAAAATAATCGAAGTCTTATCTGCGTGTTTTACCACAAAACTCCCAAAAACTACGGATTAAAAGTTACTCCTTCAAGAGAGGCCGCCCCTTTGCGGCCAGTCAAAACCCCGTATGCTTGCATCGGGGTTTTTGACCCTCGCGGCAGTCGCCAAATGGACATGCGAGCATGCCCGCTTGGCTCGTTGCTCGCGGGAATAAAGTATGATATTTGCACAAATGCATCAACAGTTTATGACTCTTTTGAATCATCAACTGCTTCTTTAATATTTTCTGCGGTTTCTTCTACCTTTTCCGCTGCCTTTTCTACAGTCTCAGCTGCATCAGATACGGCTTCCTTTCCAGCCTCTTTTACTTCTTCAGCGACTTCAGATGCTGCTGAGGAAAAAGACTCTTCTTCTTCAAAGATGTCATCGTCAACGAAATCATCGGTGTGCTCTTTTACCTTACTTACCGCATTATCCACAGATTTTTCTACAACGTCTTTCAGCCGGGAGGCAACATTGACCGCTGAGGCGGCAGTTTCCTTAATATTATCCTGAAAATCTGCAAATTCCTCCTGGAGATCAGGATCTTCGCTTTTCTTTTTTACGAAGTAATAAACTGCTGCGCCTGCAGCGGCTCCAAGAGCCCCTGCACCTAAAAGTTTTTTGCCAAAATTTCCCATATTCTCTAAATCCTTTCTTTACAATTCAGACATTTGTAATGCAACTACCCGTCTAATAATATTTTCTCTATTATAATCCAACTTATAAGAAGAATGGAAGGGGTTTTCATTAATTTTCTATAAAGTTTTTAATGATTTCACGGATTCCGCCGTGATTATTATCGGATTTTGTGATGTAATCAGCCACTTTTTTGACTTCTGCTGTGCCATTTGCCATGGCAATACCTGTATGAGCTGCTTTCAGCATGGCTATGTCATTTTCTGCATCACCTGCCGCATAAGTGTTTTCTATGGGGACATTCAGAAGCTGGCAGAGTATATGGATGGCATTGCCTTTGGACACTCCTAAAGGTACATGTTCCAGATAATAATCACTGGAGAAAAACAGTGAAATTTTATCTTTTGACCAATCCTCCAGAGAACGACGGTATGCCTGATGATGCTCTCGGTCATGAAGGCAGGAAGTAAGGATTTTGAAAGGTTCTTTCGTCAGTTCTCCTGGAGGGTCCGGGAGGATGCGGACAGGCATACTGGTATGGGCAGCATATTCTCGCAGCTCCTCACTGTCTGTTGCTGCCAGTACATATCCATCCTCATAAGTCTGACAATGAATATGGAATTTTTTCGCCTGCTGAAAAATATACTGAACATAAGGAAGAGGGATTGTTTTCTTATAGAGTATTTTCTGAGAGGTACAATCGTAGATCAGGCCTCCGTTGTAGGTTATGGCATAGGACTGCTTTTGAACGGATGCCAGCTCTTCTATATAAGGCAGGGCGGAAGAAAGGGAGCGTCCGGTAGAGATTACAGTTATGTTCCCCTGGCGTGAGGCATAATCGATGGCCTCCAGATTTTCAGAAGATATTTTCTTGTCCCGGTTCAGGAGAGTACCGTCTAAATCGGTGAATAAAATTTTCATTGGGAGCCTCCTTATATCTGTACAATGGTTTTAGTTTAGCATATGAAAAATTTTCCGTCAAATTTTAAAAACTTGTTGACAGGAAGAGAAAAAGCAAGTAATATGATAGTTAGTTAAAACTAATTAAGCAAAACTAATTTAAGGAATATAAAACGGATAGAGGATCCGTTTTCTTTTTCCATAGGAGTTAGAAAAAGCTAACTAGAAAGGAGCGATTCCATATGAGTATTGTAATTATAGGCGGCAATGAGAGAATGGTAACAAGATATGAAAACCTCTGTCAGGACTATGGATGTAAGGCAAAGGTTTTTGTAAAGGAGCATGGCTCTATCAAGAAAAAGATGGGCTGTCCGGATCTGCTTCTTTTATTTACAAACACAGTTTCTCATAAAATGGTTATGAATGCTTCTCAGGAGGCAAAGAGAAATAATATACCGATTGTCAGGATCCACAGAAGCAGCACATCAGCCCTTCAGTCGGTTCTGGAAGATATTAAAGGAGGGCAGGTAAATGCTGGATAAGTTTCTGATAAGGCACAGCGCCCCTACACTAGCAGGACTGAAGACTGCAAATCTTTTCTGGTATCCCTGGGAAAAAGAAGAGGAGTTCCGTGAAGTCCTTTCTCAGTGGAGAAAAATTTTTCAGGAAAAAGGCCTGGATCTTCATGTGATGAAAGTAAACGGACACAGAGCCCTCCTGTATGTTTTTCGAGTTGGAAAGCTGGATGAGGAACTGAAAAGGGAAAAGACCAGAGCAATTTTAAAGACTCAGGGATATTGCTATGAGACTGCAGAGGAAGCTATTGAAATCCTGAAAGACAGAATGGGAGACGAGGGAGAGTTCCCCCATGAGGTAGGCCTTTTCCTGGGATACCCTGAAGATGACGTCTGGGGATTTATGGTGAATCAGGGAAAGAACTGTAAGTGCTGTGGATGCTGGAAAGTGTATTGTGATGAATGTTCTGCCATGAAGACCTTCTGCAAATTTAAAAAATGCGAAGAAGTTTATCAGAGACTGTTTCTGGCAGGAAAGCCTGTGAGGCAGCTGATCGTGGCTGCTTAGCATACAAAATAATTTTAAAGAGAGGTATATATTATGAAAACAGCAGTTGTATACTGGAGTGGAACAGGAAATACAGAGGCTATGGCTCAGGAAGTAGAACAGGGAATGAAAGATGCAGGAGCAGAAGCAGAGGTGTTTGAAGCAGCGGCTTTCTCCGGTGATAAGATGGCAGAATATGACGCCATTGCTTTTGGCTGCCCTTCTATGGGTGACGAAGAACTGGAAGATACAGAATTTGCACCAATGTTCGATGACTGCAAAAACGGCTTGTCAGGAAAGAAAATCGGCCTTTTCGGCTCATATGGCTGGGGAGACGGTGAATGGATGCGGAACTGGGAAGCCTCCTGCAAAGAAGCGGGAGCAAATTTGATACAGGATGGCGTGATCTGCAACGAAGAGCCAGATGACGAGGCAAAAGAGGCCTGCAGAAATCTGGGAAAGACCCTGGCCCAGTAATATCCCAGAAGGTTAACGAACAGTTTTGATAGAAATAAAGAATCAGAGATCCTGCAGCTTGCTGTAAGGTCTCTGATTTTTTAGTTGCATACCTTTCAGAGACAGGCTATACTTAAAAGCAAAGAAACAGAGAAATACAAAAGGAGCATGACATGAGAAAAATCATACTTGCAAGCGCTTCTCCCCGGCGTCGGGAGCTATTGGAACAGATTGGCGCTGTGTTTGAAGTCTGTCCGGCAAAAGGAGAGGAGAAAATCACAAAGACAGATCCGGGAGAGGCAGTAGAAGAATTATCTTTGGGAAAATGCCGGGAGATTTTTTCTGAACAGAAAGATGATGTGACTGTGATCGGAGCAGACACGATTGTGACTCTGGATGGAAAAATTCTGGGGAAGCCCAGTTCCCAAGAGGATGCTGTCAAAATGCTTTCTATGCTTCGCGGAAGGTCTCATCAGGTATTTACCGGGGTAACGGTCATGAGCAGAGAAGGAGAAAATGTTCAGACCCTTACTTTTCATGAGTCCTCTCAGGTAAGTTTTTATCCAATGTCAGACAGGGAAATACAGGATTATGTTCACAGCGGCGAGCCTATGGATAAGGCCGGCGCCTATGGCATTCAGGGGAAAGGCGCGGTTTTTGTCCGGGAGATACAGGGCGATTATAACAATGTAGTAGGGCTGCCGGTGGCAAGGCTCTACCAGGAAATGAAAAATATGGGAATTCAGATTAGGGAGTGAGAAGACATGTATAAAGCCTGTATTTTTGACTTGGATGGAACCATTGCTGATACAGTAGAGTCTATTGCTTATGTGGGAAATCGAACCCTGGCCCATTTTCATCTGCCCCCTATTCCGGTAGAGGATTATAATTTTTACGCGGGAAACGGAGCCGATGAATTGGTGCGGAGGATGCTTGCCGCTGTACCCGGAGGCGACAAAGCAGATTATGAGCAGGTCCGCAGACTGTACAGAAAATGGTTTGCGGAAGATCCGTTTTACCATGTGAAGCCTTTTGAAGGGATTATAGAGATGTTGGAGGAGCTGAAAAAAGAAGGGATGAAGATAGCTGTTCTTTCTAATAAGCCCCATGAAGCTGCTGTGGAGGTAGTGGAAAAAATTTTCGGACAGGAGATGTTCCATAAAGTCCAGGGACAGACGGAAAAGGTGCCAAGAAAACCTTCCCCCATAGGAGCACTGACTATTGCAGAGGAATTTTCTGTAGAACCTCAGGAATGTCTGTACCTGGGAGATACGGATACAGATATGGAGACCGGACATGGCGCGGGAATGTTTACTATTGGTGTGACTTGGGGATTTAGACCCAGAAAAGAACTGGAGGAGCATAGAGCGGACTTGATTGTGGACAGGCCGGCTCAGATTTTGGAATTTTTAAAGAAATCTAGAGAAAATCAGAAATTATAACAGAAAGAGAATGGGGATAAAAACCACTGCATACATACAAAATATAAGGGAGGAAATGAGAATGAACGAATACAGCGATGAATGCATTTTAACCTTTTTGAAAAACCAGGGACAGCTTTTTTCCGAGCCGGTTGCAGAGACTATGGAAGAGGCAGAGGCCTTTCTGGAGGACTGCATGGCTGAGGTAGTGGATTCTCTGAAAGAAGTACGGGAATATTTTGAGGAAAGCGGTATGGACGTGGATGGAATGTCCGATGAAGAATTGGAGGAATCCAGCGAGGTATTTCCTTTGCCGGGAGGAGGATATCTGATCGTTGAGGGGTAGGCTGCGGAAAGCAGAAATAAGAAGTGGTCAAGATAGGTACAGACGAAATAATGATAAACCAGGAACAGGAGTGAGACCATGAAAAGTAACAGGCAGGACAGCCAGAAATTTTGGAACGGGCGTTCAAAAGTATATGATGCTCAGGTAATCCCGGAATATAAAAGCGCTTATAAAAAAACAGTGAAGCGCTCGGCACGTTTTTTAGATAAGGAAGATATCGTGTTGGAGATTGGCTGCGGTACGGGAAACGCTACGATTCCTCTTGCCGGCTATGTTAAGGAAATTACAGCCATAGATACATCAAAAGATATGATGGACAAGGCTAAAGAAAAAGCCGGGAAAGCTGGAAAAAACAATATCCATTTTGTGAAAAAGGACCTTATGGAACTAAAAGAAAAGGCGGAGAGTTATGATGCAGTGACAGCCTATAATGTACTGCTTTATATGAAGAATCAGGGTGAGGTTCTCAGAAGGATTCATGATCTTCTGAAACCAGGAGGAATTTTTATCTCTGCTACGGACTGTCTGGCGAGAAACTTTTCTCCTGTGGCCGTGGAGAAATTCTGGAAAAGCAAGCTGGGCCTGATGCCCTATGTTTCTTTTGAAACGCCTATTGGCCTTATGCGGAAAATCCAGAAACATGGTTTTCTGATTCTGGAGATTGTAAACCTCCATCAGAATCCCCCGAATATCTTCATTGTAGCACAGAAAGTAGAAAAGAAATAAGAATTATTAGCACTCATGAAAAATGAGTGCTAATTTTTTCTTGACTTTTCAGATTTTGGGTATTAATATGTTCTTTAGACGGGGCAAGTGTAGAGGTCCCAATGCTAAAAGAAGAAAAAGGAGATGGATTTATCATGGCTAATAAGCGTGGTACTTTATCAATTAATAGTGACAATATTTTTCCAATCATTAAAAAATGGCTGTATTCTGATCATGACATTTTTGTCCGTGAGATGATTTCTAATGGCTGCGACGCTATTACAAAGCTGAAAAAACTGGAGGTTATGGGAGACTATACTTTCCCGGAAGGTCATAAGAATAAAATCGAAGTTATCGTAAATCCGGAAGAGAAAACTCTGAAGTTTATTGATACAGGTCTTGGTATGACTGCTGATGAGGTAGAAGAATATATTACCCAGATCGCCTTCTCAGGTGCTACAGAGTTTCTGGAAAAATACAAAGACAAGACCAATGACGATCAGATCATCGGCCATTTTGGACTGGGATTCTATTCTGCATTTATGGTTGCTGATGAGGTGCATATTGATACTCTTTCTTATAAAGAAGGGGCTGCCCCTGTTCACTGGGAATGTGACGGCGGCACCGAATATGAGATGGGAGAAGGAAACCGTACTCAGGTAGGTACAGAGATTACCCTGTTCTTAAATGAGGACAGCCTGGAGTTTGCCAATGAGTATAGAATGAGAGAAATCATTGAAAAATACTGTTCTTTCATGCCTGTGGAAATCTTCCTTTCCAAAGCCAATGCCCCTCAGGAATATGAGACCATTGAAGAGTCTGAACTGAGAGAAGATGACGTGGTTGTAGAACATATCCACGAAGATGCCAAGACAGAGGAAAAAGAGAATGACAAAGGTGAAAAAGAGACGGTAGAAGTTTCTCCTGCCAGAGATATGGTGAAGATCAACAAGCGCCCGGTTTCTTTAAGCGACACCCAT
Source organism: Blautia sp. An46 (assembly GCF_002161645.1). Classification (NCBI taxonomy): domain Bacteria; kingdom Bacillati; phylum Bacillota; class Clostridia; order Lachnospirales; family Lachnospiraceae; genus Blautia; species Blautia sp. An46. Next base: position 61,118 of record NZ_NFIF01000018.1, read on the forward strand.
CCTCTGTGGATGAAGCATCCCAATGAGTGTACAGAAGAGGAATACAAAGAGTTTTACCGGAAAGTCTTTATGGACTATAAAGAGCCTCTGTTCTGGATCCATCTGAATATGGATTATCCTTTTAACTTAAAGGGTATCCTGTATTTCCCGAAGATCAATATGGAGTATGAATCTATTGAGGGAACTATTAAACTGTATAACAACCAGGTATTCATAGCTGATAATATTAAAGAGGTGATCCCGGAGTTCCTTATGCTGTTAAAGGGTGTTATCGACTGTCCGGATCTGCCTTTGAACGTATCCAGAAGTGCGCTTCAGAATGATGGATTTGTGAAGAAGATTTCTGACTATATCAGCAAGAAGGTAGCAGATAAGCTTACTGGAATGTGCAAGACTGACAGAGAAAATTATGAGAAATACTGGGACGATATCAGCCCGTTTATCAAGTTTGGCTGCATTAAAGACAGCAAATTCTCTGAGAGAATGATGGATTATATCCTCTATAAGAACCTGGATGGAAAATACCTTACACTGGAGGACTGCATTAAAGAAAATACGCCTGAGAAAACAGAAGAAGAGGTAAAGGAAGAGCAGGAACAGGTAACTGAAGAGAATAAAGAGGAGACAGCGAAAGAAGCTATGGAAGAAGCTAAAAAAGAGCCTGAAAAGATAAACATCTATTATGTGACAGATGAAGTGCAGCAGAGCCAGTATATTAACATGTTTAAGGAACAGGGGCTGGATGCAGTAATCCTGAAACATAACATTGACTCCCCTTTTATCTCTCACGTTGAGCAGTCAAAGGAGAATGTAAGATTCCTTCGTATTGATGCCGATGTATCTGAAGCAGTAAAGGAAGAGGATGGAAAGAATCTGGAAGAGGAGACCAAAGAACTGTCAGAAATCTTCAAGAAGGCCCTGAATAAGGAAAACCTGACAGTAAAGGTAGAAAATCTGAAAAATGAGAATGTATCTTCTATGATGACGATTTCCGAAGAAAGCCGCCGTATGCAGGAAATGATGAAAATGTACAACATGTATGGTATGGACCCATCTATGTTCGGCGGACAGGAGACACTGGTATTAAATGCCAAAAACAAGCTGGTACAGTATGTACTGGAGCACAAGGATGGAGAGAATATCCAGATGTTCTGTGAGCAGCTCTATGACCTGGCTCTGCTCAGCCACAGACAGCTCACTCCTGAAGAAATGACAAAATTTGTTGCCAGAAGCAATGAGATCATGCTGAAGCTGGCTCAATAAATTCATAAAACAGGCTATAAAATGCCTGACAGAGAAAAAGAATGCTCTGAGAGTTTTTCTAAACGCGAAAATTTCGTGTAGGAGAAGAATCTCAGAGCGTTTTTTGTGGAAATTTCTGTTTACCCTCAGTGTACTTATATCTGGAAAGCAAAAATTTATAAATGTTCTAATATATGTCTGGCTACATAGACTCCTGAGGCAGAAGCGTGGGAAAGGGAATGGGTAACGCCGCTGCCGTCTCCAATGATATAAAGGCCTTTATAAGGACTTTCCAGGTTTTCATCAATCTTGACTTCCATATTATAAAATTTCACTTCTACGCCGTAGAGGAGCGTATCGTCATTGGCAGTGCCGGGAGCAATTTTATCCAGAGCCTGGATCATTTCGATGATACCGTCCAGAATTCGTTTAGGCAGTACCAGGCTTAGGTCTCCAGGTGTGGCTTTGAGGGTAGGACGCACCAGTCCTTCATCAATACGGCGGGCAGTACTGCGCCGGCCTCGCATCAGATCTCCGAAGCGCTGGACAATAACTCCTCCTCCCAGCATGTTGGACAACCGGGCAATACTCTCTCCATAGCCGTTGCTGTCACGGAAAGGCTCAGAAAAGTGCTTGGAGACCAGCAAGGCAAAGTTAGTGTTTTCCGTCCGCATATTGACATCTTCATAACTGTGGCCGTTGGCTGTAATAATGCCGTTAGTATTTTCGTTTACTACAATGCCATAGGGATTCATACAGAAGGTACGGACATTGTCCTCAAACTTTTCCGTTCTGTATACAATCTTGCTTTCGTAGAGCTCATCGGTGAGATGAGAGAAGATTACTGCCGGAAGTTCTACCCGGACTCCCAGATCTACCCGGTTGGAAAGGGTGGGGATGGAGAGCTGCCGGCAGACAGATTCCATCCATTTACTGCCGCTGCGGCCTACGGAGACAATACATTTTTCACAGTCCGCAGAAGTATTTCCGAAAAATACCCGGAAACCCGGAGATAGGACTTCTACGGAAGATACAGGAGTATTGAAATAAAAATCGACTTTATCTTTTAATTCATGGTACAGGTTTTCCAGGACCACATAGTTCAGATCTGTTCCCAGATGACGTATAGAGGCGTCTAAAAGATGAAGCTTGTTCTGGAGGCAGAGCTTTTTAAATCGGGTTCCTGCAGTGGAATACAGCTTTGTGTTTTCTGCCCCATGGGAGAGGTTGATCTGGTCCACGTAATTCATCAGATCCAGAGCCGTCTGCCGCCCTATATGTTCGTACAGAGTGCCGCCAAAATTGTTGGTGATGTTATATTTGCCGTCTGAAAAGGCTCCTGCGCCGCCGAATCCGCTCATAATGGCACAGGTTTTGCAGTTGACACAGGAGGTGACTTTTTCCCCGTCAATGGGACAGCGGCGTTTTTCCAGGGGATTTCCTGCTTCAAATACGGCAATTTTCAGATTCCGTTGTTCTTTTGTGAGCTCATAGGCAGAATAGATTCCTCCTGGCCCGGCTCCTATAATGATAATATCGTACTGCATAGCAATTCCTCCATTTGGCTAAGATCAATCCAGCCCTTTCTTAAACTGGATCATCATCTCCCGTGTCAGGCTCACATCATATTCGTCATAGGGAATATCCTCTCTTTCAAACCACTCTGCTTCAGACAGCTCGTCTTCCTCCAGAGTGATGTGGTCGCTGCCATCCAGGTCGCAGTAGAATCCCATCAGGAGACTGCTGGACAGAGACCAGGGCTGGCTTTTATAATAGCGGATATTTTTGACCTTTAGTCCCACTTCCTCCATAACTTCCCTCTTTACCGTTTCTTCCAGAGTTTCCCCGATTTCTGCAAACCCTGCGATAAGAGCGTAGCGCCGGGCAGTTCCTCCTGCATATTTAGACATGAGAAGCCGGTTTCCATTCCGTACACCTACGATTACAGCAGGAGAAATTTTTGGATACTCGGTGTTTTTGCAGTGAGGACAGTACATCATCCTTTCTCTAGTGTCGTGGATCAGAGAATGTCCGCATTTTCCGCAGAACTTTCTGGTGGAGTACCAGTTGTAAAGCTGATAACCGGTAATCAGGGCGAAGCCGTTTACCTGGGGTCCCAGATTCCGGAAGATGATAATGTCCTCCATAGTATAACCAGGAAGGGCTTCTAAAGATTCTTCTTGGGTAAGATAATAATTCCTTCCATCAATGGAGAATAGATAGGTATAAGATTTATAAATCCGGGGATAATATTCCCCAGTATACTGGAAATCAGGAAAGGAAAAAGTATCTTCTGTGATTTTTACCAGCACTTTCCGCTCCTGAAAGAAAAGAATACAGTCCCCGCCCTTTGGAGGCACCGGACGGTATTCGTTATGATAGCAGTGACTGCCAAGATCCTGGATCATAGATATAACCTCCGTTTTCTATACAGATTCCCAGAGAATCTGCTGTTGTTTAAAATATTTCAGGACAAGCTCGTCCCAGGCGTGGTCCAGGGACTTGTCCAGAGTAAAGGTCTTCAGAGAAGTACCTGTGGTACAGGTAAGATGAGCTCCGTCATACTGAAAATTTAAAAACAGACCAAAAATTTCTTCAGTTGTGTAAGAAAGCCCGCTTCCCTGAAGCAGCTTTTCTGTATTTTTGCTGGAAAGACGGAATATGATCTTAAAATGAAGAGGAGTCTTTTTTCCCCTTATTATAGAAAAGCAGAAAGGCTTGATATCTTTCCATAAAGCGTAATTCCGCCGTTCTTCCTGAAGCTGCTGGTTCTCTTCTGTGTCAAAGAACTCTTCATGGAGATTTCCTTCAATGGAGTAAGTCACAGAAGTGGTAATAGATGCTTCACTGAGCCAGAAGGAGTCAAAGGCATTACCGATCAAAAGCTTTGACATGAAATCTTTAATATCCTGAATTTTTACAGCAATCATATAAATACAGGCCTCATTTCTGATAAGTTCTGGGACTGTTCAAAGAGGAACAGCCTTTTTGAACAGAACCAATAACAGTATAAACGAAAAGAGAAAAAAATCCTAGAGTTTTCCCGGAAAAAACCTTTTCAAATAGAATCAGGTGTGTTATCATAAGACATGGTATTAAAAACTACATAAAGAGGTTGTGAAAAATGAGTTATAAAATTATTATAGATAGCTGCGGAGAGCTTTTAGAGAGATGGAAAACAGATGAGCACATTGAAAGCGCTCCCCTTACACTGACAGTAGACGGCGAGGACATTGTGGATGATGAAACTTTTGACCAGGCATATTTCCTGAAAAAGATTGCAGACAGCCCCAACTGTCCAAAGTCTTCCTGTCCATCCCCGGAAAAATATATGGATGCCTTTGACTGTGATGCAGAACATGTTTATGCAGTGACTCTTTCCTCTAATCTCAGCGGTTCTTACAACAGCGCTGTACTGGGAAGAAACCTGCTCCTGGAGAATAAACCGGAGAAAAAAATTCATGTATTCGATTCCTGCTCAGCTTCTGTAGGAGAGACTTTAATCGCTTTGAAGATTGAAGAATGTGAGCAGGCAGGCATGGAGTTTGAGGAAACTGTGGAGACCGTAAATAAATATATAGAGTCTCAGAAGACCTATTTTGTTCTGGAAAATCTGGAGACCCTGAGAAAGAACGGAAGGCTCAGCAATTTAAAAGCTTTTGTTGCCAGCGCCCTGAAGATCAAACCAGTAATGGGCTCTACTCCTGAAGGAACCATTGCCCAGCTTGACCAGGCCAGAGGAATCAACAAAGCCCTGGTGAAGATGGTAGACTACGTGGCTAAGGGAGCTGTGGACAGCAAGAATAAAGTATTGGGCATTACCCACTGCAATTGTCCGGCCAGGGCAGAAATCGTGAAAGACGCCATATTAAAGAGGATTCCTGTAAAAGATGTAGTGCTTCTGGATACTGCAGGGGTCAGCACTATGTATGCCAATGACGGCGGCGTTATCGTAGTTATCTGATATTCAAGAAAAAATTCAAGAAAAACCTGTTCCGTGAAAACCGTCTAAGATGGGGGAAAACGGAACAGGTTTTTTGTATAATGTGTCCTGTTGACAATGAAAAGATTGAATGTTATATTTGGATTAAATCTGTGTAAAATATAATGACAGGAGGAAGACAAAAAAAGAAAGTATGAGGATGCCTAAGCCTTTATGGCTATGCATGATTAGTCTTCCCTCTGTCATTTTTTGCTGGAAAAAAGAAAAATATAAGACAAAAGAAGAAGGAGAGGCATATATGGATTTATCATTTTCTTATTTTTGCCAGGCAGTTATTTCGAATCCGGTGATGCTTGTTACTGTAGCCTTGACTCTGGGAGTTATCTTTGTAAATGGATGGACAGATGCGCCAAATGCCATTGCCACTTGTATCGGTACTCGCAGTATGAATGTACGCCACGCCATCTGGATGAGTGCGGTGTTTAACTTTCTGGGCGTTCTGGTCATGACACACATCAACAGTTCTGTGGCTTCTACCATCAGCAATATGGTTGATTTCGGAGGCAGGACTGACCAGGCTCTGGTAGCTTTGTGTGCTGCATTATTTTCTATTGTGGTGTACAGTGTGGCGGCTTCTATATTCGGGATTCCTACAAGTGAAAGCCACAGCCTGATCGCAGGTCTTTCAGGAGCAGCCATTGCTGTCCAGGGTGGCATCGGAGGCATCAATTTTAATGAATGGGTAAAGGTGCTTTATGGTCTGGTACTGAGCCTGGCTCTGGGATTTTTCGTGGGTTGGGTTATCTGTAAGGGAATCACCATTATCTGCGGAAGGATGGACCGGAGAAGGACAAATACCTTTTTCCGAAACGGACAGATTTTCGGAGCTGCTTTTATGAGTTTCATGCATGGAGCTCAGGACGGACAGAAGTTTATCGGCGTTTTATTCCTGGGCATGGCTTTCTGCAATGGACAGAACAGTGTAGAGGGAATGGTGATCCCAGTGTGGCTGATGATGCTCTGCTCCATTGTTATGGGTGTAGGAACCAGTGTGGGCGGTGAGAAGATCATCAAGTCAGTGGGAATGGACATGGTAAAGCTGGAAAAATTCCAGGGATTTTCCGCGGACCTGGCAGGAGCTTTCTGTTTGCTGCTGGCCAGCGTTTCCGGTATCCCGGTGTCTACCACCCATACAAAGACCAGCGCCATCATGGGCGTTGGGGCAGTGAAACGTCTGTCTGCCATTAATTTCGGCGTGGTAAAGGATATGATGCTGACCTGGATCTTTACGTTTCCGGGCTGCGGACTGATCAGTTTCATTATGGCAAAAATATTTATGATAATTTTTTAGGAGGATAAAAAATGGCAAGAAAACAGGATGCATATTACTTCGATAATTTTATAGCATGTGCAGAAGAATCCTGCCAGGCAGCCAGCCTTCTGCGGAAGGTTCTGGGAGATTTCAAACCCCAGGAGTTGGAAAAATATCTGGAAGAGATTCATGAAATTGAACACAGGGCAGATGGGAAAAAGCATGAAATGCTGGACAGGCTGGCAAAGGAATTTATTCCTCCTATTGAGCGGGAGGATATTGTAGAGTTAAGCCAGAATATTGATACGATGACCGATCAGGTGGAAGATGTATTGATGCGGATTTATATGGGCAATGTTCAGGAAATTGAGCCGGATGCTCTGGAGATGACAGACGTAGTGATCCAGTGCTGTGAGAAGGTCCGGGACCTTTTGAAAGCCTTTTCTGATTTCCGCCATTCTAAGGAGATGAAAAATCGGATCATTGAGATTAATGATCTGGAGGAAACCTCAGACCGACTGTTTATGAAGAGTATGAGAAAGCTCCACACAGAGTGCAGCGATCCTCTTCACATCATTGTCTGGAGAGAGATTTACATCTATCTGGAGAGATGTGCAGATGCCTGCGAGCATGTGGCGGATACAGTAGAAAGTGTTGTAATGAAAAATTCATAACCCCTGAAACAGAAGGAAAAAAGTTTCTGAAAACCCTAAAACCCCGTATATCCGGTGATGCAGTTCTGCTGGATATGCGGGGTTTTTGACCATGCAGAAAAAGAGGAGAGTTTTGATAACTGGGAATTGACAAAGAAAGAAAAATCATTTATAGTAGAAGTGCTATGGGATACAAAGTTCGACAGAGGTTCCATGCAAATATTTTTTGACCACCCTTTGGGTTAAGGCCATACGGACAGCCGGGTCAACTGCCGACAGCAGCAAGGGCTGCATTATTGATTGAGTTAGAAGCTCAAATTTTATAAGTTGGTAACTTTACAACCAGTGCATGAGAAAGGTGCACATCAACTTGTGAAACGGTCAATAAGAGTAGTAAAAGTGAGATATTTGCTATATAGACTCTGAACTTTTGGGTTCCATATTTTTTTGACGGTAAGTTCCTGAAAAGGGAACTTTCAGAAGAATGAGAAGAATGTGGAAGGATCACGCAAGTAATGTGCCGAAATGCAGATTGCCTGCGTTTTTTTATTCTATAGAAAAGTCCTTCGGACTGTCCCCTCAAGACGGAGGAGAGGGGGAGTTAAAGCGGGCCTGCCTATTTTGGTTTAAGTAAGAAAGAATAAAAAAGGGATTGCACTTGTATTGATTCTATAAGTTAAAAGGAGTTCCTGATATGGGCGAAAAACTAAGGTTATATGGATTTAATAATTTAACGAAGGCGCTGAGCTTTAACATTTACGACGTCTGTTACGCCAAGACGGCCAGAGAGCAGAAGGATTATATTGCCTATATTGACGAGCAGTATAATTCTGACAGACTCAGGACCATACTGACAACTCTTACAGATATGATCGGGGCTCAGGTGCTGAATATCGCCCAGCAGGATTACGAGCCTCAGGGAGCTTCGGTTACTCTGCTTATCGCAGAGGGATCCATGATCCCGGCGGGAAGCACTCAGGTAGCCCATCTGGATAAAAGCCATGTGACGGTCCATACTTATCCGGAGTATCATCCGGAGACTTGCCTGGCTACCTTCCGGGTGGATATTGATGTAGCTACCTGCGGGGAGATCACCCCTCTTTCCACCCTGGATTATCTCATCGGTTCTTTTGATTCGGATATCATTACCATGGATTACCGGGTCAGGGGATTTACCAGAAGCGTAAACGGGGAAAAATTATTTATGGACCACAAGGTCACATCTATCCAGGACTATATCGACAGCCGTACTCTGGAAAGGTATGACGCAGTGGATATTAATGTATATGAGGCAAATATTTTCCATACGAAGATGATGGTGAAGGAGATCGATCTCCAAAACTATCTGTTTAATACGGACATCTATGAGCTTCCGCCGAAAAAGCGGCTGGATATTATGAACAGTCTGCGAAGAGAAATGATTGAAATCTTCAGTGGACGGAATATTTACTAATTTTAGCAGTTAAGCATGCTTTCAAAAGAAAGCGTATTGTATGAGCAGGAGGTGGGCATATGGGTGAAATATCCCAGGAAAACGCCCCGATTTACGAGGCATTGGAAAGACTGAGAAAGATGAGGGTGGTACCTTTTGACGTACCCGGACATAAAAGAGGAAGAGGAAATCCGGAGCTTGCCAGGCTTCTGGGAGAGAAATGCATGAGTATGGATGTAAATTCTATGAAGCCCCTGGATAATCTCTGCCATCCCGTGTCGGTGATTCGTCAGGCGGAAGAGCTGGCAGCAGAGGCCTTTGGAGCGGCCCACGCATTTTTAATGGTGGGAGGGACCACTTCCGCAGTTCAGGCTATGGTCCTTTCTGTGGCAAAGAGAGGGGAGAAGATCATTCTTCCCAGAAACGTCCACAGAAGCGTGATCGGAGCTATGGTGCTTTGCGGAGCAGTGCCGGTATATGTAAATCCCCAGTGTAATGAGCGGCTGGGAATTCCCCTGGGAATGACGGTGGAGGATGTTAAGAAGGCTATTGAAGAAAATCCGGATGCCAAAGCAGTGCTGGTGAACAATCCTACTTATTATGGAATTTGTTCTGACATAAAAACCATTGTGAAGATGGCCCATGACCATGGCATGTATTGTCTGGCAGACGAGGCCCATGGAACTCATTTTTATTTTTCCGACCAGCTTCCGGTATCTGCTATGGAAGCAGGAGCAGATATGGCTGCAGTGTCTATGCACAAATCAGGAGGAAGTCTCACACAGAGCTCCCTTCTCCTTCTGGGACCCAATATGTCCGAGGGATATGTCCGTCAGATCATAAACCTGACCCAGACTACCAGCGGCTCGTATCTTCTTCTCTCCAGTCTGGATATTTCCAGGAGGAATCTGGCTCTCAGAGGCAAGGAGACCTTTGAAAAGGTAAGAAGCTATGCAAAATACGCCAGAGCAGAGATTAACGATATTGGAGGGTATTACGCTTTCTGCAGAGAGCTGATCAATGGAAACAGCGTCTATGACTTTGATGTGACCAAGCTGGCGGTCCATACCCTGGATGTAGGGCTGGCGGGAATCGAGGTCTATGATCTTCTGAGAGACGAGTATGATATTCAGATAGAATTCGGGGACTTTGGAAACTTTCTGGCTTATCTGTCTATTGGAGACAGAAAGCAGGATATTGAGCGTCTGGTATCTGCTCTTGCGGAGATTTCCAGGAGATTCGGAAAAGAAAAAGTGAATCTTATGACCCAGGAATATGTGGATCCTCAGGTAGCGGTGTCTCCCCAGGATGCTTTTTACGCAGATAAAGAAAAGGTGGAGCTGAAGGATGCGCCGGGACGGATTTCCGGTGAATTTGTCATGTGCTATCCTCCGGGAATCCCTATTCTGGCGCCGGGAGAGCGGGTGACTCAGGAAATCCGGGAACATATTGAATATGCCAGAGAAAAAGGCTGTACTTTAACAGGAGCGGAGGATCTTGAAATCCGCCATCTCAATGTGCTGAAAGGAGTATAGACATGGATTTTTGGTTTTCTGAAAAACAGACAAAAAATGTAAAGCTGTCTATCCGGGTTGACCGGCAGCTTTACAGCGGCCACAGTGATTTCCAGCGGATTGACGTGTTTGAGTCGCCGGAGTTCGGGCGCTTCCTGACTCTTGACGGTTATATGATGCTGACGGAAAAGGATGAGTTTATTTACCATGAGATGATCACCCATATTCCTATGGCAGTACACCCCCATGTGGAGAAGGTGCTGGTCATCGGAGCGGGAGACGGCGGAGTTATCCGGGAGCTGGTCCGGTATCCGGAGATTCAGCGGATCGACCTGGTGGAGATTGACGAGATGGTGGTGGAAGTATGCAGGAAATATCTGCCCCAGACTGCCTGCCGTCTGGATGACGAGCGAGTAAAGATCCATTATGAGGACGGCCTGAAGTTCATCCGCAGATGTAAGGAAGAATACGATTTGATCATTGTGGATTCTACAGATCCTTTCGGACCGGGAGAGGGACTGTTTACCAGAGAGTTTTATGGGAACTGCTATAAAGCCCTAAAGGAAGACGGGATCATGGTAAATCAGCATGAAAGTCCTTTTTATGAGGAGGACGCCCTGGCCTGCCAGCGGGCCCATAGAAATATAACAGAATCTTTCCCCATAAGCCGGGTATATCAGGCCCATATTCCAACTTATCCATCGGGCCACTGGCTTTTTGGCTTTGCCTCCAAGAAATATCATCCTCTCCGGGACCTGAGGGAAAAGGAGTGGAATGACAGGGGAATTACTACCAGGTATTATACCACCACACTGCACAAGGGAGCTTTTTACCTCCCGGCATATGTAGAGGAGCTATTAAAAGATGTTGAGAACAAACGTTGAGACTTATCTGGAATGTGACAGAGACTATGAGGAAGCGGATATCGTGCTTTTCGGAGCGCCTTTTGATTCCAGCACTTCTTTTCGCCCTGGAACCAGATTCGGCAGCAGCGCTATCCGCCATGAGTCTTTTGGGCTGGAAAGCTACAGTCCTTATCAGGACCGGGATCTGAGAGATTACCGGATCATGGATTCGGGAGATCTGGAGCTGAGTTTCGGAAATACCAAGCTGGCCCTGGCAGATATCGAAGAGCGGGCCGGAATCATACTGAATGACGGGAAGATCCCTTTTATGCTGGGCGGAGAACATCTGGTGACATTGGGAGCTTTCCGGGCAGCGATCAAAAAATTTCCGGACATCCATGTGATTCATTTTGACGCCCATGCAGATCTGCGCCAGGACTATCTGGGAGCAGAACTTTCCCACGCCTGTGTGCTGAGAAGATGCTGGGAGCTGGCAGGAGACGGACGTATCTATCAGTTTGGTATCCGCTCCGGAGACCGGGAAGAATTTTACTGGGGAAAAGACCATGTAAAAACCAGAAAATTTGATTTTGAGGGCCTTGAGGAAACCCTGGAACAACTGAAGGATGTTCCTGTTTACTTTACTCTGGATCTGGATGTGCTGGATCCTTCCGTATTTCCGGGAACAGGTACGCCGGAACCTGGCGGGGCCTCCTTTGAGGAGCTTCGCAAAGCAGCCACCCTGGTCTGCCAAAAGAGTAATGTGGTGGCCTGCGACGTAAATGAGCTGAGCCCTCATTACGATCAGAGCGGGGCTTCCACTGCCGTGGCCTGCAAGATCGTCCGGGAGATGCTTCTGGCACTGGGTAAATAGAAGTAAGCATACGAATGCATGGAAACACGAAAAAGGTAAAAAGATAGTAACATTATAAATACAATAGCCGAAAGTTGAAGGCAAAAAAGAAATCGGAGGAAAAATCATGGGAAAAGCATTGATCATCGGATGCGGCGGCGTAGCTTCTGTAGCTATTCACAAATGCTGCCAGAACAGTGAAGTATTTGAGGAGATCTGCATTGCCAGCAGGACAGTGTCCAAGTGCGACGCTCTGAAGGAAAAACTTCAGGGAACCACCAAGACAAAGATCACCACTGCACAGGTAAATGCAGACAATGTGGAGGAACTGATTAATCTGATCAACAAAGAAAAACCGGATGTGGTGCTGAATCTGGCTCTGCCATATCAGGATCTGACTATTATGGACGCCTGTCTGGCTACAAAGACCCACTATGTGGATACTGCCAATTATGAGCCGGAAGACACGGCAAAATTTGAATACAGCTGGCAATGGGCCTACAGAGAAAGGTTTGAAAAAGCTGGGATCACCGCCCTTTTGGGAAGCGGTTTTGATCCGGGAGTTACAGGAGTATTCTCTGCCTATGCTCTGAAACATGAATTTGATGAGATCAACTATATTGATATCCTGGACTGCAACGGCGGCGATCACGGCTATCCTTTTGCCACCAACTTTAACCCGGAGATCAATATCCGGGAGGTTTCTGCTAACGGCTCTTACTGGGAAGACGGACACTGGGTGGAGACCAAACCTATGGAGATCAAGAGAGTTTATAATTTTGAAGAAGTAGGAGAGAAGGATATGTATCTGCTCCACCATGAGGAAATCGAAAGCCTGGCTCTGAATATTCCAGGGATCAAGAGGATCCGTTTCTTCATGACCTTTGGACAGAGCTATCTTACCCACTTAAAATGTCTGGAGAATGTAGGAATGACCTCTATTGAGCCTATTATGTTTGAGGGAAAAGAGATCGTGCCTCTCCAGTTCTTAAAGGCAGTTCTTCCTGATCCGGCTTCTCTGGGACCAAGAACCAAAGGAAAGACCAATATCGGCTGTATTTTCCAGGGAAAGAAAGACGGAAAGGACAAGAACTATTATCTGTACAACATCTGCGACCATGAGAAGTGCTATGCAGAGGTAGGCTCCCAGGCAGTTGCCTATACCACAGGAGTTCCTGCTATGATCGGCGCTATGATGATCATGACAGGAAAGTGGAACAAACCGGGAGTTCATAACATTGAAGAGTTTGATCCGGATCCATTTATGGAAGCTCTGAATAAATGGGGACTGCCATGGAGAGAAAGCCATGATCCGGTTCTGGTGGATTAATGAACGGGAAAACACAGGCAGGCTTTTCTACCCCCTATTTTCTGGTGGAGGAGAAAAGCCTGCTCCACAATCTGGAAATTTTAAAAAGAGTACAGGAAGAGGCCGGGTGTAAGATCCTTCTGGCCCAGAAGGCCTTTTCCATGTTTTATGCATATCCTCTGATCCGGAAATATCTGGCGGGAACTACTGCCAGCGGTTTATATGAAGCACGGCTTGGTCATGAATGCTTCGGAGGAGAGACCCATGTATTTTCTCCTGCCTACCGGGAAGAGGAGTTTGAGGAAATTTTACAGTATGCAGATGATCTGGTATTCAACTCACCCAGACAGGTGCGCCTTTTCGGAGAACGGGCAAAAAAAGAGGGAAAATCTATAGGCCTGCGGATCAATCCTCAGTGTTCCACCCAGGAGGGACATGCTATTTATGATCCCTGTGCACCGGGGTCCAGGCTGGGAACCACTCTGGAGAACTTTGATGAAAGTCTCTTGCCTCTTCTGGACGGACTGCACTTCCACACTCTCTGTGAACAGGGAGCTGAGGACTTGGAGATCACCCTTCAGGCTGTGGAGGAAAAATTTGGAAAATACCTGTATCAGATGAAGTGGCTGAACCTGGGAGGGGGACACCACATTACAAAAGAAGACTATGACGTAGAGAAACTGATCGCCATGGTAAGGCGGCTGAAGGAGAGCTATGATCTGGAAGTCTACCTGGAGCCGGGAGAGGCGGTAGTTTTAAATGCAGGACTGCTGGTTGCTTCTGTGCTGGAAGTGGTCCACAATGATCTGGATATTGCCATATTGGATACTTCCGCAGCCTGTCATATGCCCGATGTGCTGGAAATGCCCTACCGTCCTCCGGTGAAAAACAGCGGAGAGCCGGGGAAAAAGGCCTATCCTTTCCGCCTTGCAGGACCTACCTGTCTGGCTGGAGATGTGATCGGGGATTACTCTTTTGATGAGCCTTTAAAGCCGGGGGATCAGATTATTCTGGAAGATATGGCTCTTTATACCATGGTGAAGACCAATACTTTCAACGGAATGCCCCTTCCGGACATTGTCTGGGAAAAGGCGGACGGGGAGAAAGTGCTGGTAAAGAAGTTCGGGTATGAGGATTTTAAAGGGAGACTCTCCTGAGGGATATATAAAATTTAATAAGAGGCTGTTTCATTAAAGGAAAATCAGGAGGTCAAATGTATATATATTCTTCCTGTATGTTTAGTGAGACAGCCCTTTCAAATTTTTTTAGACAGTATTAAAACGCAATACTTTTAAAAATGTCTTTGCATTTAGGGTAATTTGGCTGCAGACCCATTTGGACAGAATGGAGATCCTGAGAAGGCTGCCAAAGTAATTGTTGAAGCAATTAATAAAGAGGATCCTCCGAAAATGATTCTTTTAGGAGAAGGCGCAGCGGATCTGGGAATAAAAATCCTCAGGGAGGAAATCCGGGAGATTACAAAATGGAAAGATTTAGGGGAAGCGGTGGGTTTTGAGAAGCAGTAGTTGATAGAAATTTATAAGTGCAGTATAAAAGGCAAAAACCGGAATATTTTTCATGCATAAGTAAAACCTATAAAGGATATAAGAATATATTACTTTTCTTTATAGAATGTGTCTGGTATATTCTTTACAGAAAATCAGAAAAGGAGAATGACCAGAATGAAACAGTTAAAGAAACAGGCCCTTGGAATCGGTTTTTGCCTGCTTATCGCAGTTCCGGCCTGGCTTTTGGGGAAATGGCTTCCGGTAGTGGGAGGACCGGTCTTTGCCATTTTGATGGGTATGTGCCTTGCCCTTATGATAAAGGAGCAGCCTGCCCTGGAGCCGGGAGTAAAATATACTTCTAAGAAAATCCTCCAGTATGCCGTGATCCTTCTGGGATTTGGCATGAACCTGACAGATATACTGGAGAAAGGAAAACAGTCTCTTCCCATCATCCTTGCTACTATTATTACAGCCCTGGTGATCGCCTTTGTAATGTATAAGGTGCTGAAAATGGACAGCAAGATCTCCACTCTGGTAGGTGTGGGATCCTGTATCTGCGGAGGTTCTGCCATTGCGGCTACGGCTCCGGTGATCGATGCAGATGATGAGGAGATTGCCCAGGCGATTTCTGTGATTTTTCTTTTTAATGTGATCGCAGCCCTGATCTTTCCTTCTCTGGGAGGAGTCCTGGGTTTGAGCAATGAAGGATTTGGGCTTTTTGCCGGAACAGCTGTTAATGATACTTCTTCCGTAACTGCAGCAGCCACGGCCTGGGATGGCATACATGGAAGCAATACTCTGGAAGCGGCAACTATTGTAAAGCTGACCAGAACCCTGGCGATTATCCCCATTACCCTGGTCCTGGCTCTCTGGCAGGTCTGGAAGGCAAAAGCAGCAGGACAGGAAGCCGGGGGAACCTTCCAGATAAAAAAGATCTTCCCCTTTTTTATCCTGTTCTTTATCCTGGCCTCTGTGATCACCACCGTATTTTCTCTTCCCGGTTTTGTGACGGCGCCGATAAAAGAATTGAGTAAGTTTTTCATTATTATGGCTATGGCGGCTATTGGATTTAACACCAATCTGGTGAAACTGGTAAAAACCGGAGGAAAACCTATTTTCATGGGATTCTGCTGCTGGGTGGGAATATCCGTGGTAAGCCTTCTTATGCAGAAGGCTCTGGGAATCCTGTGATCTGTACACAGGAGGATGAAGTAGGAGAAAGAGCTGGCACATTAAACATATATCAGGAATATTTATACATTTTATGGGAATTTGTCGAGCATAGCTTTGAGGCCATAGGCTCAAAGCGGCACAGACTGAGCAATAAAATGTATAAATATTCTCGATTTTGATTAATGTACCAGCTTCTTGCTTTTGTATAGCATTTAAACAGACAGAGAACGGCTTATGTTATGATAAACTCTTTTTTGTATGGCTTAATTTTTCCAGATACAGGAGTAACAGTTTCCATGCGCCCCGGCCCAGGAAGAAAAGAAGGATCCCAAAGAATGCAGAACAGAAAAACTCCGCCACAGGGTTCAAGTCTATAAGGCCATAAAAAACGATCTGCATATTCTGGATAAAGGGAATTTGCAGATTTAACAGATAGTCAAACATTTTTACAGCGCTCAGGACAGGTGCGGCTATTCCACATAATAGGAAGACAGGAGCAATAACTGCCAAAACAGGGATGACGACCATACCGGAAAATCCTGCAGCTGCATAGAAGGCCCATAAGATCAAAAATCTTTTCACACTGCATCTTTTTTCTTTTACCAGCAGATCTTTCAGATAAGCTTTTGCCAGATCTTTTGGACTCCCTAAACGATCCAAGATCTGTTTGGAAGACATCTGTTCACTTTCCATTTCCAGCATTGTACTTTTAATTTCTTTTACGATATCGGCTCTTTCAGAAACCGGAAGGGGTTTCAGGTGACGGTCCACCGCAGTCAGATATTTTTCCAGGGATTGGTTCATGGGGATCCTCCTTTCAAGTCTTCTGAGCAAAGGATAGATGGTGCAATAAAAGGATAAGCATTTAGTTCCTGAAGGATCTCGTAACCGTAACGGGGAGTCTGTCTCAGCAAGAGAAGAACACAGTATTCCAGGGTTCCCCGCAATATCTGAGATTTCCATTTTTCAATATTCATAATACCCTCCTTAACAAGGTATATCGTACTACACAGTATATGCAAAGTCAATTCATTATTGCAAAGTGTTTAAGGAACATGATAAAATACAGGCAAAGCATTATATTTCTTAAGTTCTTATCTATGGGACATAATGTTCTGTCTATATTTCTTGAAAACTTTTCTCAGAAATCTCAATGCTTTAAAAATTCCATGAAACTGGCAGAGAGGTTTCTCAGGGTATTTACAGAGGAGAGACCTTCTGCCTAATACAATGAACAAGGAGGTCTGTCTATGGCACAAGACAAAGAAGTAACTGCAAACCGCACCTATAAATCCTCGGTATTTACTATGGTATTTCAGGAAAAGAAGGAACTGCTGGAATTATATAATGCAGTCAGCGGCAAACATTATGAGGATCCGGAGAAGCTGGAGATCAATACCCTGGACAATGCCATCTATATGTCCATCAAGAATGATTTGTCTTTTATCATTGATTCCAGGCTGTCTCTGTATGAACACCAGTCTACCTATAATCCCAATCTGCCCCTGCGCTGTCTGTTTTATGTGGCGGATATTTATTCCAAAATAGCTTTGCATAAAGATATTTACGGGAGCACGCCTCTTTCTATACCGGATCCGCAGTTTGTAATCTTCTATAATGGAGAGCAGGAAGTGCCGGAACGGGAGATCATGAAGCTTTCCAGTCTTTATACGGTGAAAGAAGAGCGGCCAAAACTGGAACTGGAAGCAGTTATGCTCAATATCCGTCCGGGGCATAATCAGCGACTCATGGAAGCCAGCAGAACTTTGCGGGAGTATGCAGAGTTTGTGGAGCGGGTGAGAAAGTATGCAAAGACCATAGTCTTAGATGAGGCAGTGGAGAGAGCAGTGACAGAGTGTATTGCCGAAGGGATCCTCAGAGATTTTCTGGAGAAAAACAGAGCGGAGGTGATCAAAGTGTGTCTGTATGAATACAATCAGGAAGAGCATATGAAGTTTGTGAGAGAAGAGGGAATAGAACAAGGAAATCTGACCGCTATCCGAAACCTCATGAAAAATATGGACTGGAGTGCTGTAGAGGCCATGAAAGCTATCGGAATTCCGGAAGAAAAATGGCAGGAGTATGAGAAGAAACTAAATGAGAGCCAGGAATAAGGTCTGAGAGGTTATAGAAAGGCAGATCCGGTATGCAGAATCGTATGGTATATCGGACCTGCTTTTATTTGCCCGGGCCTTTATTCTGTGGTAAGATAGGAAAGACGATTTTTAACCTGGCACAAGGAGGCAGAGATGAAGGAAAAGATTTTAGTGGTGGATGACGAGAAGGAAATTACAGATCTGGTGGCTCTGTATCTGGAAAACGAAGGATTCCAGGTTTATAAATTCTACGACTCCCGTGAGGCCCTGAAATGTGCCCAGAAGGAAGAGATGGATCTGGCGGTTCTGGATATCATGATGCCGGAGGTGGATGGCCTGGAACTGTGCAGACTTATCCGGCAGAAGCACACCTATCCCATTATCATGCTTACAGCCAAGGGAGGAGAAATTGATAAGATCAACGGACTGACACTGGGAGCTGACGACTATGTGACAAAACCTTTTCTTCCCCTGGAGTTGGTGGCACGGGTGAAGGCACAGCTTAGAAGATACAAGCAGTATGACGGAAGCCGGGAGAAACAGGAAGAAGTGTTTTTTCATAAAGGACTGGTCCTGAATCTGGATACTCATGAGTGCACCCTGAATGAAAAGCCTTTGGCCCTTACCCCTACAGAATTTACGATTTTAGCAGTGCTCTGTAGGAAAAAGGGAAGTGTGGTCAGTGCAGAGGAGCTTTTTCATGAGGTCTGGAAAGACGAATACTACCAGAAAAGTAATAATACCATTTCCGTTCATATCCGCCGCTTAAGGGAGAAAATGGGAGATTCCTTTGAAAAGCCCAAGTATATTAAGACAGTCTGGGGGTGCGGATATAAAATTGAGGGATAGAACAAAACAGATCTTAAAACTTCTGCTGATTCTTCTTATAACAGCTGGAGTATGCTGCCTGGTTTACTTTCTGGTGGACTATATTATGAATGGAAGTTTTGTGGACTGGTTTGAGAGTCAGTTTACTTATATACAGTCTGCGTACAGTGCCGAATATGGAGGAGAATATGTACAGACGGTAATCAACTGGTATAGGTTGAAAGCCTTTCTGGTTATATTTTTTATCGTTATTGTGTTTATCCTTGTACTGACGGTAACTGCCATTCTTTATTTCTACGGTAAAAGGAAGACAAGGAAAAATGTGGAAGATCTTGATAAAAAGATCCAAAGTTATATGACGAGAGACCTGGAGATGGAAGAGGTGTTTCCGGCGCCCTATACAGAAGTAGGAGCCCGTATGCTGCAGATCAAGACCGGTATGATCCGGAAGGAGGAATCTCTGAAGCAGGAGGCTCAGAGGAAAAATGACCTGATCACCTACCTTGCTCATGACCTGAAAACCCCTCTGACTTCTGTTATCGGGTATCTTACCCTTCTTGAAGAGGCTTCGGATATGCCGGAGACTCAGAAGGAAAAATATACCCACATTGCCCTGGAAAAGGCACAGAGGCTGGAAGGGCTGATCGAGGAATTTTTCGAGATCACCCAGTATAACCTTCAGAACATTTTCCTGGAAAAAGAGGATCTGGATCTGTCTTATATGCTTATGCAGATGGCCGAAGAGTTTTATCCGGTTTTGGCAGCCCATGGAAATGAGGTAAAACTGGAAATAGAGGAAGATATTCATTTGCACGCCGATCCGGACAGGCTGGCCAGAGTCTTTAACAATATCCTGAAAAACGCAGTAGCTTACAGCTACCCAAATACGCCTATTACTATACGGGCTTCCCGGAATAAAGATAAGGTCCTTCTTTCTTTTGAAAACCATGGAAAAAATATACCCCAAGAAAAGCTGGAAAGTATTTTTGAAAAGTTTTTCCGTCTGGACAGTTCCAGAAAGACCAATACCGGAGGCGCCGGACTGGGTCTGGCTATTGCAAAGGAAATCGTAGAGCTTCATGGAGGCAGTATATCTGCCAGGAGCCAGGATGAGAAAGTGATCTTTACTGTGGAATTGCCGGTAAAACAGTGACCTTTTCTTACCTTCATTTTTTCTTAGGAATTTAGCAAGGAAATATTAAAACATTCCCGTTCTTTATCTGTTATTTTTAAATCATTCAGAATCTTACTTAAGGCATGTATGGCTCTGAATGGAAAACACAGATAAAGGACGGGATTTTTATGCGCAGAAGAAAAAGAAGAAAACACCTGCTGGGAAAGCTTATTTTTTTTATCGGAGGAGCATATGCTTTTATCCTTGCAGCAGCAGTGATACATAGTATAGGCGGCCTGGGCGGTCTGAGGGAGAGCGTTGAGGAAAATATAGATTCCGGCCAGAATCTGGTAGATCTCTCTTCTCTATACAGTAAAATCGCAGTGCTTCTGGATCTGGATACTGGAGAGATTGCAGCTCAGAAGAAGAGCCAGGAGAGGATTTATCCGGCTTCTCTGACCAAAATGATGACTGTGCTTCTGGTATTGGAAAACGGGGAAGATTTAAATAAACAGGTAAGGTTGTCAGAAGATATCTTTCCAGAGCTTTATGAAGAGGGCGCTTCCATGGCAGGATTCCTTCCGGGAGAGCATGCTTCTGTGAGAGATCTGCTATATGGGGCGATGCTTCCCTCAGGGGGAGAATGCTGCAAAGCACTGGCAGAAGAAGTAGCCGGGTCAGAAGAAAAATTTGCAGATCTCATGAATAAGAAAGCAGAGGAACTGGGTATGAAGCATACCCACTTTGTAAATTCTACAGGTCTTCCGGATAAAAAGCATTACACCACCACCAGAGATCTGGCCCGGCTTTTGGAGTATGCCTGGGAAAATGGGGACTTCCGTGCAATCTTTACAACAAGGTCTTACACCGTGCCGCCTACAGACGGCCACCCGGAGGGGTTTACCTTCTCCAGCCTGATGTTTCAGGAAATGGAGCAGTCCGGTGCTGCCAGTGATTATATTTTAGGGGGAAAGACCGGCTATACTTCTGAAGCAGGCCTGTGTCTGGCCAGTGTGGGAACTGCCGGAGACAAGACTTATGCACTGATTACCGCCAAGGCAGACGGCAGCCATGATACCCAGCCTTATCATATCTTAGATGCTGTTTCCGTATTCCAGAAACTGAACGGGGAATAAAAAATTAAAACAGCATTGCCTGCTCTGCAGCCCCGTGTTACAATACAGGCAAAGCATTATATTTCTTAAGTTCTTATCTATGGGACTTTTGTCCTGTCAATTTTTCTGAAAACATGTCTGAGAAATCTCAATGCTTTAAAAATTCCAGTAAACCGGCAGAGAGGTTTCTCAGTGTATTTACAGAGGAGAGACCTTCCGCCTATTACAATAAAAAGGAGGTCTTTCTATGGCACAAGACAAAAAAGTAACTGCAAACCGCACCTATAAATCCTCGGTATTTACTATGGTATTTCAGGAAAAGAAAGAACTGCTGGAATTATATAATGCAGTCAGCGGCAAACATTATGAGGATCCGGAGGAACTGGAGATCAATACCCTGGACAATGCCATCTACATGTCCATCAAGAATGATTTATCTTTTATCATTGATTCCAGGCTGTCTCTGTATGAACACCAGTCTACCTATAATCCCAATCTGCCCCTGCGCTGTCTGTTTTATGTGGCGGATATTTATTCCAAAATAGCTTTGCACAAAGATATTTACGGGAGTATGCAAAGACCATAGTCTTAGATGAGGCGGTGGAGAGAGCAGTGACAGAATGTATTAACGAAGAGATCCTAAAAGAGTTTCTGGAGAAAAACAGAGCGGAGGTGATCAAGGTGTGTCTGTATGAGTATAATCAGGAAGAACACATGAAATTTGTGAGAGAAGAAGGTTTCCGACAGGGACATGAGCAGGGCACAAAATCTACCCAGTTAGAAAATATTAAGAATCTTATGAAAAACACTGGATGGAATGCAAAAGAAGCCATGAAGGCCCTTGGGATTCCGGAAGAAGAGCAGGAAAAGTACCAAAGTAAACTGCAGGAATCCAAGCGGTGACTTTGTAAAAAACAGCAGAAAGACAATGAACCAAGTAAGGAGAATCCTATGAATGGAAAAAAACTTTATATAATCTATGCAGCAGAACTTTTGTTTTATCTGCTGTTTCATTTTATTCAGATTCAGAAGGGACTTTTTGGGCAAGTGTTTTTTACAGGAATCCTGGCAGCTCTTTTTCTATGGGCGGTTGTCTTTCTGCTACTTTTTCTGGTAAAGAAGATCCGAAAAAAGGAGCGGTGGAAGTGGTGGGAAATTTTTTTTCTGCTTCTTCAAGGTGCATATTCCATATGGCTGGGATATGAGTTTCTAATAGGAATTTTATTCTTTTGACGATATCTGACGGGAGATATGAAAATGGAGATTAATATACTCAATTCTTCAAATGCTGGCGCTGTAGCACAGTTCATGTCAACAGTCAAACCCGAATGGTGGGATTATACTGGGGCATATCAACAGCTGCAGGATGTATCATTGCTTGCAAGTCTTATAGGTTGGTATATGACGGAAGATTCAAAGATTAAGGGTTGGATTTTGTGTGCGGAATACGCAGGATATTCCTGCTTAAGTATTGAGAATTTAGGATACGACGATAACGGGCAATTTGTAATGGAACAGCAATTGGAACCATTGCTGATACAAGCGGAAACTTACGCAAAAGAAAAAGGTTATCGAAATCTAAAATACATAATCGGCTCAACAGAAATGTCGTGTCATGGAAAGCCCATCCTGGATTTTGCGGCAGCATTGAAAGACTTAAAATCGTACAATAGAAAACACTTTGATTATTTCGTGGACTACGGCTTTAAGCCAACTGGTTTTATCCCGAATTGTTACGGAAATAATTACCACGGTATTGTTATGATAAAGCAATTATAAGGGCAGAACAGGGCCACCGGCTTAGTCGATGGCCCTGTTCTGTGAAGATCATTCCCCATACGGAATCTTTAAAAGAAAAGTACAACCTCCCCCAGGCGTATCTTTCAGGATCAGATCTCCTTTGTGGAGTTTTGCCAGTTCTTTTCCTACAGGAAGCCCCAGGCCGAAATGGCCTTTCTGATTCCGGGATCTGTCCTGCTGATAGAACCGGTCGAAGACCGCCTCTTTTTCCGGATCGGGAATGCCTTTTCCATGGTCTGCTACGGAGAAGCAGAGATACTTTTTTTCAAGGAAGATTCCCAGGTCTATGGATTTTCCCTGACCGGTGTAGGACATGGCGTTGTCCATGAGGACGGAGAGGATCTGGATGATCCGGTTTTTGTCGCAGCGGATCTTGGGTAGCTCTAAATCTGGCAGCTTCAGGTTCAGAGGGATCTGATTCTGTCTGCACAGGGGCTGGTAAATCTCATAGACATCCAGTAAAATGGTATCTCCGTCGCAGAGATCCAGAGTAAGATTCCATTTTTTTGAATCGGCAGAGGCCAGGATCAGCAGATCACGGATCAGAGTGCTCATACGGGAGCACTCTTTTTCAATATTTTCTACCATGGCAGGAATATCCTCAGGAGAGGTTTTTATGGCTGAGGCGCTGGCTTGGATCACAGCCAGGGGAGAGCGGAGCTCATGGGATGCAGCGGCGATAAATTCTGCCTGCTTTTCTTTGTTTTCCTTTAGGGGGACCAGGGTCTTGCCTACAAATTTCCAGCTTACAAAGCCCAGGAGGAGAAAGCCCAGGATCCCTGCCCCGGCAAAGAACAGACCCTGAAAAAAGGTCTGTCTTTCTGCCTGGGTAATATCCTGAAGGACAAGAAGAGTTTTTTCTCCTGTTTCCGTGGCTGTCTGAAGGGCCATGCCGCAGTAATAATCCCCGGAATTTCCAGTGATGTAGAAAAGAGAGGTCTGCCGGGCGCTTCCGGGAGAAAGGCTGGTGCCGGACAGACCTTCCAGGGAGACCTGTTCCAGAGCGTTTTGGATCAGTGTTTCCCGGTCTGTGGCCGGATCCCAGGCCCCGGGAAAGAAAATAGGATCCCCATTTTCTTCTATGTGTATGATCAGCCGGTTATTCGTTTCCATCTGGGCAAGCCATTGGTCAGAGAAAAAGGACAGGGACTGGAACTGATTGGAAAGATTCAGGAACAGACTGGAAAACAGAGCCTGGTTCCTGGATTCTACAGCTCCCTTCATATAAAAAAAGCAGACCAGAAGAATACCGGCCAGAATGATCCCGCAGGTTATAGAATAAAAGAAGGTCAGTTTTTTCTGGAGTTTCCGGAACATTTATGTTTCCTCCTCTGTTTCCAGCTTGTAGCCCACCCCATGGACGGTGGTGATTTTTGCCTTAGTCTTTAAGGTGCGGAGACGTCTTCGGAGAAAATAGATGTAATTGTCCAGATTGCCTTCCTCCACTTCCGTATCAGCTCCCCATACATAGGAGAGAAGCATGGATCTCTTCAAACACTGCCCTGGATTCTTCATAAAATATTCCATAAGGCCTGCCTCTTTTTTGGAAAGAGAGAGGGTGTTTTTTCCGCAGGAAAGTTCCAGTTTTTCAGGGTCAAAAGCAAGATCTGTCCACACAAGCCGGCCGGGAGCCTGGAGCTGCCGGGGTCTTCGGGTAAGGGCCCGGATACGGGCCAGAAGCTCTTCCGGGGCAAAGGGCTTAGTGATATAGTCATCTGCGCCTTCGTCCAGGCCATGGATCTTGTCGTCCAGAGAATCCATGGCAGTAGCCAGGATCACCGGGGTCTGGATTCCTCTTTTCCTTATGGTATTCAGCAGCGTCAGCCCGTCCAGTTCCGGAAGCATACGGTCCAGGATTATCAGATCATAGACATTCTGAAGGGCGTAGAAAAGCCCGTCTGTTCCATTATTGCATATATCCGTGTCATAGCCCTGGTCCTTAAAGTGGATCAGCAGGGCCTGGCATAAATCTTTATCGTCTTCTACCAGTAATATCCTCATAAAAATCTCCCTTTTCCTATAATAATATGATGTCGAGGGTAAAAGCCTCCAGCTATGATATCTACGGATTGTTACGTACTGTACATTCTCACAATCCTGCCATCATTTAAGAAATTGTTTTATATGGTCAGAAAATTTTCCTGTTCTCATTTTATCACAGAATTCTCTAAAAATTCTCGAAAAATAACTTTCTGTTTTTCAAGATTTTTAGAGAATTCCCTGTTATGATGATAGACAGAAACGAGAAAGGAGAGACAATCATGAATCTGAAAAAAGGAATCTGTTTTCTTCTGGCAGGAGCCCTTGGAACAGGAACGATCCTCAGCGGCTGCAGCCAAAAAGACACCACAGAAGATGCCGTCAGCGCCAAAGGCGGTTATATAGAGGAAGAAATGGAAGCTCCCTGGCAGGAGGGAGAATATTATATGGGCAGCTTTTTTAACCAGGAGGGGAATCTGGAAGTCTATACAGGAGGTACTTCCGACAGCGGGACAGCACAGGTTTTCTCCTATACCTATACCGGAGGAGGAAACTGGGACCAGCAGGAAGAATCCTGGGCAGAGACTCTTCTGGGTACAGATAGCACTGCCGATAAGCTGATACAGGGAGAGGATCAGAACCTTTATCTGATGACTGTAAAAAATTCTCAGGAAGATAGCCAGTCTGAAGAAACGGAGTCCTCAGAATCTGAAGAAGTAAACATTGATGACCTGATCCAGGAATGGCACCTTTACCGGTATGCCGGGGAGGGAGAAGCCCAGGAACTTTATCCCGAATGCCTGTCTGAAGAAGGCCAGAGAGAAGCAGGGGGATTCTTTCCCTACTACTTCGGCGTAAATCAGGAAGGAGATCCGGCCTTTATGGGGATGGGATCAGAGATAGCCATCTATGACAAAGACACAGGAAAAGAACAGTATACCTTTCCCTCCTATATGATCATGAACAGCTCAGATACTATGGCAGATATCAGCGGCAATATACTGGCGGTCCTGGGAAATGAGGATCAGGATCTGGTTCTTTATGACACCCAGACAGGAGAAGAGACAGGAGCTATCGACTTTGGAGACCAGGACCGGGGACAGCTCTGCGCTGCCGGAGAGGGAAAATATTATCTGGCAAATTCCAAAGGAATCTTTGTATATAAGGAAGACGGCAGTATTGTGGAACAGATCTATGACGCTGGCAGAGGGGTTATGGGAGAGACGGCAAGCAGCCTGATCTTCAATCATTTCCTGGCAGGGGAAAATGAAGACTTCTATGCGCTGTATACGGATTATGAGACGCAGAAACTGAGTATTTGCTATTACTATTACAACGGTTCGGTTACCAGCGAAGTGAAAAATGAACTGTCTGTTTACAGCCTGTATGAAAGCAGGATGATAGAAGACGCTGTGCGCAAATACGAACGGGAGCACCCGGAGACAGAGGTGACTTACGAGTATGCGGTGGAAAGCGACGGCTCAGGAAATCCGGAAGACGCCATTGATACCCTGAATACCCAGCTCCTTAACAAAGAAGGACCGGATATTCTCCTTTTAGACGACCTGCCGGTGGATTCCTATATAGAAAGCTTCCTGTATACTATAAATCAAGGAGTTGACCAAAGAAAATACCTCAAGTAAATTTAGATTATTACTGACCTGGCGAGTTGGTAAAATCTAAAAACACAAGAGGTATCTGA
>NZ_NFIF01000019.1:0-87169 GCF_002161645.1 Blautia sp. An46
CCCTTCCGGCGGAAATCATCCTCTCTGTCGATCTCAAAGTAAAAGTTTGTACAGTCGAAATACGTATGAGAAGTATCGAAAGGATATTTCCTGTTGATCTGATGGTTATAGATCTCGATAATCTTTTCATATTCGGAGCCGAGATACTCTAATCCTGCATACAGCTGGTTCAGGGAAAATCTGACAGGTTCATACAACTTCGGAAGTACTTCGTCAAAAGTTTTCGCTTTTGAACAGGGGCAGACCGCTCTGGAATAGATCAGGGAAGACAGGAGGGAAAACACATTAAACTTGAAATCCGTAGCAGTCTGCATAAGATCAATATATTTCTTTACGTCCAGAGATTCATTGAGATTTTTGAGAGGAAAGTAGCCCAGGAGTTTTTCAGGAGTTTCCTCGGAGATCTGCAAATCTTTCTCGTTTTGCCGTTGCGCTGCCAGCTGTTGATTTAATCGGGCAACCTCATCTTTGAAGAAAGCAACCGGGTCCTCGATTCCTTTCTCCTGAAGTTCGTGGACGTAACCAAGGGCTTTATAAGAACGGTGCGCGGTATTTTTCTTGCGTGGGTCATAAAAGCTTTCATAAATTTGAAGATAAGTGCCTTTATTCAGATTGGATTTTTTTAAAAAGTAAGCCATAAAATCACCTCTCCTCATTATAACACCATAACACCATTTAGTAAAGAGGTAAAAAAATATTTTGTCAAGTTTTAAAAAAATAAAAAAAGCCAGCAAATATGCTGACTGTAAGAATTCAGGAAAAGGATCACTCTTAAAGTATTATGGTGTTAAAACTGAAAGACGGGATTTCTCCTTCGCCGGGGATTTTCTACTTCAGATATCCTCTCTGTATTGAGAGAATTTTCGGAAGATGATGAAGGGAACCTGACATAGGGTTCCCTTGTATAAAATATACATAGACCTCCATTCTATTTCTTGGTTTTATGTTGACTTTTTTGTGAAATCAGTATAAAATTATACTGTTGTATTCGTACAATGAAAACTTAATAAGGAGGTGCTCCTGTGGCAATCAATGTAATCATTGCAATCGTTGCTGTAGCTGTTACATTGCTGATCGCAGTTCCTGTTACTGCCAATATTTCTGTTAAGAAAAAGACAGAGAAAGACGCAGAGACTATCGGAACCGCAGAAGTGAAAGCAAGAAACATTATAGATGAAGCATTGAAGACTGCTGAAACAAAGAAGCGCGAAGCTCTCCTGGAAGCAAAAGAAGAAAACCTTCGTACCAAGAATGAACTGGAGAAGGAGACAAAGGAGAGAAGAAACGAGCTTCAGAAGTATGAAAAGCGTGTTTTGTCAAAGGAAGAGGCTCTCGATAAAAAGGCAGATGCCCTGGAAAAAAGAGAAGCCGAATATGCAGCAAAGGAAGCAGATTTAAGGAAAAAAGAGAAAAAAGTCGACGAACTGCAGGGACAGAGAATACAGGAACTGGAAAGAATTTCAGGTCTTACCTCCGAACAAGCAAAAGATTATTTGTTGAAAACTGTTGAAGATGAAGTGAAAATTGACACCGCCAAGCTTTACAAGGAATTGGAGAGCAGGGCAAGAGAAGACGCAGACAAAAAGGCAAAAGAATATGTAGTAACTGCTATACAGAAATGTGCAGCAGACCATGTGGCAGAAGCTACAATTTCTGTTGTACAGCTTCCAAGCGATGAGATGAAGGGAAGGATCATTGGTCGTGAAGGCCGTAATATCAGAACCCTGGAAACTCTGACGGGAGTGGATCTGATCATTGATGATACGCCGGAGGCAGTGGTGCTTTCCGGATTTGATCCAATCCGCAGAGAAGTAGCCAGAATCGCTTTGGAAAAATTGATTGTAGATGGCCGTATCCATCCGGCCAGAATTGAGGAAATGGTTGAAAAAGCACAGAAAGAAGTCGAGACCATGATGCGGGAAGAAGGAGAAGCCGCAGCATTGGAAGTTGGGGTACACGGAATCCATCCCGAACTGATCAGACTTCTTGGACGTATGAAGTTCCGTTCAAGCTACGGTCAAAATGCTTTGAAACATTCTATTGAAGTGGCCCAGCTTGCCGGCCTTTTGGCAGGAGAAGTCGGAACGGATATACGTATGGCAAAACGAGCAGGACTGCTCCATGACATCGGAAAATCCATCGACCATGAAGTGGAAGGATCCCACATTCAGATTGGTGCTGACTTATGTAGAAAATATAAAGAATCCCAGACAGTCATCAATGCGGTAGAGGCTCACCACGGAGACGTAGAGCCTGCATCCCTGATCGCATGTCTGGTCCAGGCTGCCGATGCAATTTCAGCGGCAAGGCCCGGAGCAAGAAGAGAAACTTTAGAAACTTATACCAACAGATTAAAACAGTTAGAAGATATTACAAACTCTTTCAAAGGAGTGGACAAATCTTTTGCTATTCAGGCAGGAAGAGAAATTCGTGTTATGGTTGTACCTGAGCATGTCAGCGACAGCGATATGGTACTCCTGGCAAGAGATATTTCCAAGCAGATTGAAGCTGAGCTGGAATATCCGGGCCAGATAAAGGTAAATGTAATTCGCGAGTCACGAGTAGTGGATTACGCAAAATAAAGTCGACTTTGAATCTAATAGAGAGAGACTCTTACGAAAGTAAGGGTCTTTTTCTAATTCAGAGACTATTTTCAGGTCCAAAGACATAAACTGTATAGGGTGAAATGAATGAAAAAAAATCTGCGGCTGTTTCTTTTGCTGTATTTGGCAGGATTTGGGGCAGGAGTTCTGACAGCGGCTCTTTTTCTGGGAAAGACGGGGTATCAGACGGGACTGCTTCCCATATATCTAAATAAGCATCCTGACTGGGAAGAAAGCATGCTGTTTCAAGAGCTCCTTTTTCAAAGGGGAAGTTTTTTCTTTGTAGGAGCTGTGTGCGGAGTTACTGTTCTGGGAACATTTTTTGCAGCAGGAGGTCTGTTGTGGGCAGGATTTTTGGGAGGAAATCTTGCCGCTCTTTTTTTGACGGAATGGGGACTTAAAGGGATGGGGGCAGGAATCCTCTGTATGGTTCCTCAGATCCTTTTCTATATTCCAGGATGGCTCCTCTATTTCTTTTCTATCATGCAGATGAGCAGGAAATCTCTTTCAGGACAAAAGCGCTATCGGGAGGACTATAAGTCCTATTTTTTCTTTATGTCCATGGCAGGGGTTCTCCTTTTGCTGGGAATCTGGACAGAAAGTTATGTCAATCAAAAAATTCTTGCCTGGATTTTAGAAAAAATTCTTTGAGTTCACAAAAAATTTACAAATGGTTCTTTACCACATGTAGTGGGAAATGAAAAGAGGGGTTTCGATATCTTGTGGAAAATGTCAAAATATCTGTTAACATAAAGGTTTTTGTTAAATTTAGGGTTTGATTTTTTACCAAGTCTTGATATATAATCGAACTATGTTTACAGAAGGGAAAAGAAAGAATGAAGTGCGAGATACAAGAATTTATTGATTATTTACATAAAACCAGGGGCACTTCAAAAAATACAGAAGTTTCATACGAGCGTGATTTGAAAAAGTTAGAAAAGTATTTAACAGAAGGGGGATTCGAAACCGCGGAACAGATAACTTCCACGGTTTTGAATTCTTATGTCCTTTATATGGAGCGGAAAAATTTTGCGGCTTCTTCAATATCCAGAAGCATCGCGTCTATCCGTGCATTTTTTCAGTTTTTGACGCAGAAATACAGGTGGAAGGAAAATCCTGCAGAGAAGCTGAAAGCGCCGAAGATTGAAAAGAAACTGCCGGACATTCTTTCGGTGGAGGAAGTGGAACTGCTCCTTAAACAGCCCAAAGAAAATACGGCTAAGGGGATCAGAGACCGGGCAATGCTGGAACTGCTGTATGCCACTGGTATCAGGGTGAGTGAGCTGATCAGCCTGAAGGTAAAAGATATAAATTTAAAATTAGGCTATCTGACTTGCAGCAGCGGAGAAAGAGAACGGGTGATTCCTTTTGGAACTACGGCAAAACAGGCAGTGGAGCATTACATGGAGGGTGCTCGGAAAATACTTCTGGGAGAACAGGAAAGTGACTATCTCTTTTTAAACTGTTCAGGAAAATCTATGAGCCGGCAGGGATTCTGGAAGGTTTTGAAAGGATACGCTGCTTCGGCAGGAATCCAGCAAGATATCACACCTCATACCCTTCGGCATTCTTTTGCGGCACATCTTGTACAGAACGGAGCAGACCTGAAGAGCGTACAGGAAATGATGGGCCATTCTGATATTTCCACTACACAGATTTATATGAATATGAATATCCATAAAATCCGGGATGTTTACATGAAAGCGCATCCCAGAAAATAGAAAGACTTTCCCACAAAGTTCAGGGAAAGTCTTTTTGCTCTGAGGAAATTTAACACAGCTCCGCAATGGTGTAAAGAAGCTTTTCTGTATCTTCCCAGCCAAGGCAGGGATCGGTAATGGATTTTCCATATACATGGTCGGGGCCGATTTTTTGACTGCCCTCTACCAGATAGCTTTCAATCATGACGCCTTTGACCAGTTTCTGGATGTCCGGGGACACCAGACGGCTGTGGAGGACTTCTTTGACAATACGGATCTGCTGTTCATACTTTTTACCGGAATTGGAATGATTGGCATCAATGATGACTGCCGGATTTTTCAGATCTCTTTTTTCATACATTTCCAGAAGAAGCTGGAGATCCTCATAGTGATAATTGGGAATGGTATTTCCATGTTTGTTTACAGCGCCTCTTAAAATGGTGTGAGTAAGGGGATTTCCCTCTGTCTTTACTTCCCAGCCTCTGGAAATAAAGTCATGGCCTCCCTGGGCTGCTACGACGGAGTTCAGCATAACAGAAAAGTCACCGCTGGTGGGATTCTTCATTCCAGCAGGAATATCCAGGCCGCTGACCATAAGGCGATGCTCCTGATTCTCCACAGAACGGGCGCCAATGGCCACATAGGAGAGCAAGTCGGAAAGATAATGCCAGTTGTCGGGATAAAGCATTTCATCAGCAGAGGTCAGGCCGGTTTCTTCCATGGAACGCATATGCATGTGACGGATGGCTAAAATTCCTGCCATAACATCTGGCTGGGCCTCAGGGTCCGGCTGATGGAGCATGCCTTTATATCCTTCTCCTGTTGTCCGGGGCTTGTTGGTATAGATCCGGGGAACCAGGACCAGACGGTCCGCTACTTTTTCCTGGACTTTTGCCAGGCGGTTTGTATATTCACATACAGAATCTTCATTATCCGCTGAACAGGGTCCTACGATTACCAGAAACTTATCAGAATCGCCGGTGATCACATCCTGGATCAGACGGTCTCTCTGCTCCTTTATTTTTTTCATTTCTTCGGACATAGGGGTCTGTTCCTTGACCTGGTCCGGAGAAGGCAGCTGTCTGACAAATTTAAAACTCATAGTATTCTCCTTTGTATTTTTATAAATATTTTACTTAGTCTCTCTAACAGAAAAATTATAATACAAGAAATCCCGGTTGTCGATACTTTTTCTCAGCAGTCAGGAAAAGTATTCCCTTAAAAAGCAGAGAGAAAGCCCTGTGACGAGGATTTCGCTGACAATAAGTCCCCATAGATATCCCAGGATGCCATATTCGGGAATGACAAAAAAGACAAAGGCGATCCGGACACCCAGTCCCAGAGTGTTCAGGATAAAGGACTGGTTAGCAGCTCCCAGGCCGTTTAGAATCCCGCTTAAAGTACCGGAAAGGTAGAGGCAGGGACAGATAAAGGACAGGGTTTTGATAAATGTGGCTGCAAATTCATTTTTAAAAAGAATCAGTCCCAGGAAATCTCCTGCAAAAAAGAAAAAAGCTGTGGATAAGAATCCTAAAATAAGGCAATATTTTACGGAGAGAAGGATAGCTCTGCGTATGGCCTTTCGATTGCCTACGGCCTGATTCTCTGCCACAGAGGGAAGAAGGACTGTAGATACGGCATTGGTTATGGCGGAAGGAAAAAGAATAAGAGGAAGGGCCATACCAGTGAGGACGCCATAAACAGACAGAGCAGAGCCGCTGTCCATACCGAAAAGCCGCAGATGACCAGGAATCAGTACAGACTCTATGCTGTGAAGGACATTTACAAGAAGCCGGCTGCAGGTCAGAGGAAAGGCCAGGGCCAGTATTTCTTTTAGGTCTTTTACAGGAGAGCGGAGACTCCTCAGACGGTAGCCATGCTTTTGATAATCCCAGAGGATTACCAGGAGAGAAAAGATCATGGAAACCAGCTCGCCTCCCAGTAAGCCTGCCACAGCCAGCATAGGAGTTACCGGCACATTCTGTTCCGTCAGAATGAGAAAGATGCCATAGGAAACACCGACTCTGGCACTCTGTTCCAGAAGCTGGGCAGCAGCAGGAATGACCAGTTTTTTTCGGGCAAAGTAGTAACCGTTTACACAGGAATGAAGAGTGCCCATGGGAATAGAAAAAGCCATGAGCCGGAGCAGAGGAGCGCATCTTTCTTCCAGAAGAATATGAAGGGCAAACCAGGAAGCATTCTGATAAAGAACCGCAGAAACTACCAGGGCAATGGCTGTGGAAAGGGCTCCTGAGAGAACAAAAATGTCCCTGGCGCCCTGTTCGTCTTTTAAGGCTGCCCTGGCAGCGGTAAAGCGGGAGATGGCCGTCTGTATCCCGCCTACAGACAGGGCGAAGCAGAGGGTGTGGATAGGGAAGATAAGCTGGTAGATTCCCATGCCCTCTGCACCAATTGTCTGAGAGAGGAATATTCTATAGATAAAGCCGATGATTTTGGTGATAAATCCTGCTCCTGTGAGAAGGAGAGTTCCTTTCAGAAGCACGTGTTTATTTTCCATAAGATTTCCTTTTGCTTTTTCCATAATATATTCCAAAATTCTCCTTGACAGAACATGCTAAAGGTGATATTCTACATCCAGAATAGAAATCCGAGTAAAATAGTCGGAATTAAGAAGGGGCGATAACAGTGAAGCTATCTACAAAAGGCAGATATGGACTGCGGGCCCTTATTGACCTGGCACTGTATGGTGAGAAAGAAGCCGTTTCCATCCAGAGTATTTCTGCCAGACAGATGATTTCAGACAGTTACCTGGAACAGCTGGTAAGGAAACTGAAAAAAGCAGGTCTTGTGACCAGCGTCCGGGGAGCCCAGGGAGGCTACAGGCTGGCAAAACCTGCCCAGGAGATTTCCGTGGGGGATGTTCTCAGGGCTTTAGAAGGCAGTATTGAGGCGGTTTCCTGCGGAGACGAGAATAACGCCAACTGCCTGGGGCAGGACCTTTGTGTAGCCAGATATGTCTGGGAGAAAGTGAATAAAAGCATTCAGGAGACCGTAGATTCTATTATGATCAGCCAGTTGGTGGAAGAAAGCCGCCGCATCCAGGAAAAAACCGGATCTGATATGTAGCAGTTCAGTCATATATCTGAACTCTTTGAAAAATGTGAAAATAGGAGAGGAAAGCTATGAAGACAAGGATTTATTTAGATAACGCAGCAACTACAAGAACCGCTCAGGAAGTAGTGGACGCCATGCTCCCTTATTTTACAGAGAGTTATGGAAACCCTTCCAGTATTTATGAGCTGGGACAGAGAAGCAAAGAAGCTATCACTAATGCCAGGGAAGAAATTGCCCGGGTTATCGGGGCAAAGACAGAAGAAATCTATTTTACCGGAGGGGGTTCTGAAGCGGATAACTGGGCCATAAAGGCAGCTTATGAAGCTTATAAGAATAAAGGAAATCATATTATCACTACCAAGATCGAGCATCATGCAGTCCTTCACACCTGTCAATATCTGGAAAAACAGGGCGCCCGGGTCACTTATCTGGATGTAGATGAGAATGGACTGGTAGATCTGGAGCAGCTTCAGAAAGCCATTAGCCCGGAGACCATACTGATTACCATTATGTTTGCAAATAATGAGATCGGTACCATTGAGCCAGTAAAGGAAATCGGAATGATTGCCAGAGAGCATGGGATTCTTTTTCACACAGACGCTGTCCAGGCCTTTGGCCAGGTGCCTATAGATGTAGATGAAATGAATATTGATATGTTAAGCTCCAGCGCTCATAAGATCAACGGCCCCAAAGGGATTGGCTGTCTCTACATCCGGAAGGGGGTAAAGATACGTTCTTTCGTACACGGCGGAGCTCAGGAGAGAAAGAGAAGAGCCGGCACAGAGAATGTTCCGGGAATCGTAGGATATGGGGTAGCGGCACGGATGGCAGCTGAGACCATGGAAGAGAGGACAAAGAAGGAGAAGGAGCTGAGAGACTACTTTATCCGCCGGGTTTTAGAGGAAGTGCCTTATGTACGCCTGAACGGAGACCCGGTAAAACGTCTTCCCAATAATGCCAATTTCAGCTTCCGGTTTATTGAAGGTGAATCACTCCTGATCATGCTGGACATGAAGGGAATTGCAGGTTCCAGCGGTTCTGCCTGTACCTCAGGGTCATTAGATCCTTCCCATGTACTTCTGGCTATTGGACTGCCTCATGAGATTGCCCATGGTTCCCTGAGACTGACTCTGGGAGCAGACACCACTAAAGAGGACTTAGATTATACCTTGGAGCAGATTAAAGAGATTGTGGCGAAACTGAGAAATCTGTCTCCCTTATATGAAGACTTTATAAGAAAACAGGAAAAAGCGGAAAATAAATAAAAAAGTTCATAAAAGAAAAATGGAGGAAGGAATAATGTACAGTGAAAAAGTTATGGATCATTTTCAGAATCCCAGAAATGTAGGAGAGATTGAAAATCCCAGCGGAGTAGGAACAGTAGGAAATGCAAAATGTGGAGATATTATGAGAATTTACCTGGATATTGATGAAAATCAGATTATCCGTGACTGTAAATTTAAGACTTTCGGCTGCGGCGCAGCCGTAGCCACCAGCAGCATGGCTACAGAACTGGTAAAAGGAAAAACCATACAGGAGGCCCTTCAGGTTACTAATAAAGCAGTAATGGAAGCTTTAGACGGCCTGCCTCCAGTAAAAGTCCACTGTTCTCTGCTGGCAGAAGAAGCCATTCATGCAGCTCTGTGGGACTATGCAGAAAAGAATGGGATTAAAATCGAAGGACTTTCTAAACCAAAGTCTGATATCCATGAAGGCGAAGAGGAAGAAGAGGAAGAGTACTGATGGAAAAGAAGAAAGTGGTAGTAGGTCTGTCAGGAGGAGTAGATTCTTCAGTGGCAGCCTATCTGCTGAAGAAGCAGGGATATGAGGTCATTGGAGTCACCATGCAGATCTGGCAGGAAGAAGAGCCTGAATTTCAGGAAGAAAACGGGGGCTGCTGCGGCCTCAGCGCTGTGGACGATGCCAGAAGAGTGGCGGCGAAGCTGGAAATCCCTTATTATGTGATGAATTTCAGGAAAGAGTTTAAGGAAAATGTCATCGACTATTTTATAAAGGAATACCAGGAGGGAAGAACGCCAAATCCCTGTATTGCCTGTAACCGTTATGTGAAATGGGAGGCCCTTCTGAAGCGGAGTCTGGATATAGGAGCAGATTATATTGCTACAGGACATTATGCAAGAGTAGAACAGCTGGAAAACGGACGTTATGCCATTCGTAATTCGGTGACTGCCAGAAAAGACCAGACCTACGCTTTATATAATCTTACTCAGGAACAGCTTGCTCATACTCTGATGCCTGTTGGGGCGTATACAAAAGAGAAAATACGTCAGATTGCCGCAGAAGCGGGAATTCCTGTAGCACATAAAAAAGATAGTCAGGAAATCTGTTTTGTGCCGGATAATGACTATGCGGGTTTTATCGAAAAAAGTACAGGACAAAAAATCCTTCGGGGAAATTATGTGAAAAAAGACGGGACTGTTATCGGGGAACATAAAGGAATTATCCATTATACGATTGGTCAGAGAAAGGGACTGAATCTTTCTATGGGGCATCCGGTGTTTGTTACAGAAATTCGGCCAGAAACAAATGAGGTGGTCATAGGGGAAAATGAAGAGCTCTTTGTGAAAAGCCTGGTCTGTGACCGGATGAATTACATGGCAATGGAAGAGATTAAAGAAGGGGAAATCCTTTCTGGTAAGATCCGATATAATCATCCAGGGGCCCCCTGTACCCTAAAAAAACTGGAAAATGGCAGAGTGCAGGTAGACTTTCTGGAGCCCCAGAGAGCTGTAACCCCGGGACAGGCTGTAGTCCTGTACCGGGGAGAGTATGTAGCTGGCGGCGGCATTATATTAGGGCCTGCACTAGAGCTTTAAGAACTCTGGCTTTCTTTCTTTAAAGATAGTATAGTATCGGAAACCACAGGCTTTTAAGAGCTCGCCGGTTTCCTTGAAATTATAGGCAATATGTTCTGGAGCATGGGCGTCAGAGCCAAGTGTCAGGATTTCTCCTCCCAGCTCCCGGTAGCGTGCCAGTACCTTTTCTGTAGGGTTGGGATGTCCCAGGCCATATTTGAAGCCTGCGGTGTTGCATTCCAGCCCTATCTGTTTTTCTATGAGCGTTTTCAGAATGGCGTCCAGGATATCCTGATATTTTTCGTAGGTATAATCCTGGTTCTGATTTGGACCGTAGCGTACAACATAATCGATATGGCCGCAGGTGTCAAAGCAGGAAAAAGTCTTCAGATTTTCCAGGAGCACTTCAAAATAGCGGTGATAAGCCTGATATTCGCTCCTTTCTTCAAAAAATGTCCGGTCATAAGGATCCATGTGATCTGCTACATGGGTGGAACCGATCAGAAAGTCAAAGGAAGCAGAGGATGCAATCTCTGGGATTACCTTTGTCAGATGGGGCTGCAGCCCCATTTCCATGCCAAAATAAATTTGGATACGGTCCCGGTATTTTTCTTTCAGCTCTCTCAGCTTTTTTTCATAGGCAGGAAGATCCAGGTCAAAGGAATAATCCCCTTCGGGGAAATCAGGGTCCAGATGCTCTGTAAAGCACATGGCGGGAAGGCCCAGCTGGATTCCTTTTTGTATCATTTCTTCCATAGGAACTTCACTGTCCCCGGAGAAAGAAGAATGAAGATGATAATCACAATACATAAAAGCAACTCCTTTTTGTAGATGTTTTTTACTTAATATAAGCATTATAAGGGAAATTTTAGGGCTCTAGCAAGAGGAAAGAGGTTAAATTAGAGTTAAAACGCTTAGGAAATATGAAATTAGGCTTGAATTTTTGGACAAAAACGAGTACAATATGGACAAGGTTGATGTTTCTTTAACAATGTAGCTTACAACAGTTAAAGAACTCACAGAAAATCAATCACTTTTAGGAGGAATGAAAATCATGGCAGTAAAAGTAGCAATCAATGGTTTTGGACGTATCGGACGTCTTGCATTCAGACAGATGTTTGGAGCAGAAGGATTTGAAATCGTAGCAATCAACGATTTAACATCTCCCAAAATGTTAGCTCACTTACTGAAATATGACTCTACACAGGGAAGATATGAGTTAGCTGATAAAGTTACAGCTGGCGAAGATTCTATCACTGTAGACGGAAAAGAAATCAAAATTTATGCAATGGCTAATGCCGCTGAACTTCCTTGGGGAGAAATCGGTGTAGACGTTGTTCTGGAGTGTACAGGCTTCTATACATCTAAGGCAAAAGCACAGGCTCATATCGATGCCGGCGCTAAGAAAGTTGTTATTTCTGCACCAGCTGGAAATGACCTGCCAACTATCGTTTACAATGTAAACCATGAAACATTAACAGAAAATGATAACATCATTTCAGCAGCTTCCTGTACAACAAACTGCCTGGCACCTATGGCTAAAGCATTAAATGACTTAGCTGAGATCCAGTCCGGTATTATGTGTACAATCCACGCTTACACAGGCGACCAGATGACTCTGGATGGACCACAGAGAAAAGGCGATCTGAGAAGATCCCGTGCTGCAGCAGTTAATATCGTTCCAAACAGCACAGGTGCTGCAAAAGCTATCGGCTTAGTTATTCCTGAATTAAACGGAAAACTGATCGGTGCTGCACAGCGTGTTCCTACTCCTACAGGTTCCACAACAATCTTAACAGCAGTTGTTAAAGGAAACGTTACAAAAGAGCAGATCAATGACGCTATGAAAGCAGCAGCTACAGAGTCCTTCGGATACAACGAAGATGAAATCGTATCCAGCGATATCGTTGGTATGAGATATGGTTCTCTGTTCGATGCTACACAGACAATGGTTCTGCCTCTGGACAACGGAACAACAGAAGTTCAGGTTGTATCATGGTATGACAACGAGAACTCCTACACAAGCCAGATGGTTAGAACAATCAAATACTTCGGTAAATTATTAAACAAATAATAATTTGCTGCTGAAAGTATTATAAAGGCTCATTTAAGGGTCCGGTCTACTACGGTATGGACCGGGCCCTTTTCGGCTATATAAAGAAAAGGAGGCATTTCCAATGCTTAATAAAAAATCAGTAGATGATATCAACGTAAAAGGAAAAAGAGTGCTGGTGCGCTGTGACTTTAACGTACCTCTTCAGGATGGAAAGATCACAGATGAGAACCGTCTGGTAGCTGCACTTCCTACTATTAAAAAATTGATCGCTGACGGCGGGAAGATTATTCTCTGCTCTCATTTAGGAAAGCCAAAGGGAGAACCGAAACCGGAATTATCCCTGGCTCCTGTTGCAAAACGTCTGACTGAACTGCTGGGACAGGAAGTAAAGTTTGCTGCTGATCCGGAAGTTGTAGGTCCTAATGCAAAAGCTGCTGTAGAGGCCATGAAAGACGGAGATGTAATCCTTTTGGAGAACACCCGTTATCGTGCAGAGGAGACAAAGAACGGAGATGAATTCTCTAAAGAACTGGCTTCCCTTTGCGATGTATTTGTAAATGATGCTTTTGGTACAGCCCACAGAGCACACTGCTCAAATGTAGGTGTTACAAAATATGTAGATACCGCAGTAGTTGGATATCTGATGCAGAAAGAAATCGACTTCCTGGGAAATGCTGTAAACAATCCTGAGAGACCATTTGTTGCAATCCTGGGCGGTGCGAAAGTTTCCAGTAAGATTTCTGTTATCAATAACCTGCTGGATAAGGTAGATACTCTGATCATCGGAGGCGGTATGGCCTATACTTTCTCTAAAGCAGAAGGCGGTAAGATCGGTGTATCTCTTTGTGAAGATGATTACTTACAGTATGCGTTGGATATGAAGAAAAAAGCAGCAGAGAAAGGTGTGAAACTGCTTCTTCCTGTAGATAACAGAATCGGTGATGCTTTCTCTAATGACTGCAATATCCAGGTAGTGCCTACCGGTCAGATCCCTGACGGATGGGAAGGCATGGATATCGGACCAGAAACAGAGAAGCTGTTCTGCGAAGCTGTAAAAGATGCCAAGACTGTTGTATGGAACGGACCAATGGGATGCTTTGAAATGCCAAACTTTGCTCATGGTACAGAAGCCGTTGCAAAAGCTTTGGCTGAAACAGATGCTACCACCATTATCGGCGGCGGTGATTCTGCAGCAGCAGTAAACATCTTAGGATATGGCGACAAGATGACCCACATCTCCACCGGCGGCGGCGCTTCCCTGGAATTCCTGGAAGGCAAAGAACTCCCCGGCGTAGCAGCTGCAAATGATAAGTAAGCACTTAGCGATTGGCAAGCCGCAGGCGCAGACAGAGCTTAGTGCGCACTTAGTTCACCGCACTTAGTGAGGCAAGTCCATAGGACGCAGTCCGAACTTAGTAAGGTGAACATACCCCTCCGTCTGCACCTGCAAGTTATAAAGAATAAGAAAGAAGGTAATTCCCATGGCAAGGAAAAAAATTATTGCCGGAAACTGGAAGATGAACATGACTCCCAGCGAGGCAGTGGAATTAGTAAACACTTTAAAACCATTAGTTGCAAACGAAGAAGTAGACGTAGTTTTCTGCGTACCAGCTATTGACATTGTTCCTGTAGTGGAAGCTGTAAAGGGAACTAATATCCAGGTTGGCGCTGAAAATATGTACTTTGAAGAAAAAGGCGCTTATACAGGTGAGATTTCTCCAAACATGTTAGTAGATGCAGGAGTAAAATATGTGATCCTGGGCCACTCTGAAAGAAGAGAATACTTCGGTGAGACAAACGAAGATATTAACAAAAAAATGCTGAAAGCTTTTGAGCATGGTTTAACACCTATCATGTGCTGCGGCGAGACACTGGAGCAGAGAGAGCAGGGCGTGACCATGGACTTTATCCGTCAGCAGGTAAAAGTTGGATTCCAGGGAATCACAGCAGATCAGGCTAAAGAAGCAGTTATCGCTTACGAGCCTATCTGGGCTATCGGTACAGGAAAGACTGCTACAACAGAACAGGCTCAGGAAGTATGCAAGGCTATCCGTGAGTGTATCGCAGAGGTATATGATCAGGCAACTGCAGATGCTATCCGTATTCAGTACGGCGGTTCTGTAAATGCTAAAACAGCTCCAGACTTATTTGTTCAGCCGGATATCGACGGCGGACTGGTAGGCGGAGCCGCTCTGAAACCAGACTTTGGCGCCATTGTAAACTACAATAAATAAAAGTGATTGAAAAAGAACTGCCTCCGGGACAGTTAAGGGAAAATCCTGCAGGAATTTCCCCACTGCTCCGGAGGCAGTCCTTTATATTCTATAGGAAAGTCCTCCGGACTGCCCTATAGAATATAAAGCCCGCTGGGCGGGATGCACACGCCGCAATAAGGTATGTTACCGCCTTGCGGTATTGCGGGGGCGCACAAAGTGTTCAAGCCCCTCAAGATTGAGGAAAGGGGGAGCTGAAGTGGGCTTGCCCACTTTATTCTAGCCCTTCAAGATTAAATGGAGGGGTGTATTCTTCTTTGGCGCTGCTTTTTTCCTGCATAAATCCCTGGGTAAGTCCCAGAGAAATTGCTTCTTCCAACACCTTGTTATATTCATAGGTGGTGAGCCGCCGGTTGATTTCCGGATATTGGCTGCTTTTGTAAAAAGGCGTGTACTGACTTAATAAGCTGAGAAGGAAACTGCCTTCCGGAAGATTGTCTTTAATCCAGTGAAGGACAGCAGAAGAGTCCTTCCTGGAGCCAGGCAGTACCATGTGGCGGATGATCACACCTTTTTTCAGAAGTCCCTCTTCATCGAAAACAGGATTTCCTGTCTGAGATATCATGGTAGCGATTGACTGGGAAGCTACGGAGAAATAATCTCCGGCCCCTGAATATCTGGAGGAAAGGACCGGGGAAAAATATTTCAGGTCTGGCAGGTAAATATCCACATAATCCTTTAAAATTTCAATGACTTCTGGTTTTTCATAGCCTCCGCAGTTATAAACCACGGGAATATGGAGACGGGGCTTTGCAAGCTCCAGAGCTTTCAGCACTGCCGGAAGAAAATGTCCGGCAGTTACCAGATTAATGTTATGAGCCCCCTGTTCCTGAAGGCGGAGAAAAATGTCAGCCAGATTTTCCGGCGAAAGCTCCTTTCCCGTACCTTCCTGACTGATTTTGTAGTTCTGGCAGAAACAGCATCTTAGATTACAGCCAGAAAAGAATACTGTGCCGCTTCCACGGGTACCGCTGATACAGGGCTCCTCCCAGTGATGGAGAGCGGCTCTGGCACATCTTAGAACTGCTTTTTCTCCACAGTATCCCCTTCTTTTGGTACGGTCTGCACCGCAGTTCCTGGGGCAGAGCCGGCAGCTGGTCATGTCCAGCAAAGAATTATCCCATTTCATGAAAAAGTTCTCCCTTAAAAATGTTCATATCTTTTCTTATGATAGTAAAAAAATTGGTGAAATTCAACAGAAAGGAAGAAAAGCCTTTTATTTTTTGGACTTTTGGAGTAGAATGGGCCTGTGAAAAAAAGTAGAGCTGCGGCATTAAGGATATGCCAGGAATATTTATATATTTTATGCGAATTTGTCGAGTATAGCTTTGAGACCTTAGGCTCAAAGCGACGGAGACTGAGCAATAAAATGTATAAATATTCTTGATTTGGCTTAACGCCACAGCTCCATATACCAAAGTAAATAGGCAAGGATGTTTAAATAGAAATGAAAGACAATAAAAAAGAGAAACTGAAAGCTTTAAAAAAGGCTGACAAAAAGCTGAAGAAGGGAAACGGTAAGAAGAGTAAAAAGAAATCTAAAAAAGCTCTGGGAATTGGTCTGGGACTGACAGCTGCAGTGGTTCTTGCAGGATATGCAGGGGTAGGAGTTTATTATCAGGATAAGTTTTACCCCGGGACCATGATCAACGGTATTGACTGTGGAGGAAAGGATACGGAATATGTCAGAGAACTTCTGAAAAACAGTGCTGAGACCTATTCTCTGACAATTAAAGAAAGAGGAGAGCAGACAGAGACTATCGATGGAACTACGATCCAGCTGTCCTACCAGGATGATAACGGAGCCCAGCAGGTAAAGGCAGAACAAAACTCCTGGCTTTGGCCTGTACAGATTTTTGGGGATAAAAATTATACAGTAAATGCAGACAGTTCTTATAATGAAGAAAGTCTGAACCAGGCAGTAGCTGCCTTGTCCTGTATGCAGGATGCCAACATGACGCCTGTACAGGACGCCAGAGTGGAGGATAATGGAACTTCCTATGAAATTATTCCGGAAGTAGAGGGAACGACTCTGGATAAAGAAAAGACACTTGCAGCCATTAAATCTGCAGTAGACCAGCGACAGACAGAGGTTTCTCTGGAAGAAACAGACTGTTATGTGAAGCCGGCAGTATACCAGGATGATGAAAATCTGAAAAAAGAGGCAGAGCAGCTGAATAAATTTACAAGCCTCCAGGCCAGCCTGAATTTTGGAACGGGAACAGAGACGGTGACAAGAGACCAGTTGAAATCCTGGCTGAAAAAGGGCGGGGACGGAAATTATTATTTCGACACAGAGACAGTAAAGCAGACAGTCATTGCCTGGTCTGAAAAATATAATACCATTGGACAGCCCAGGGATTTTGTTACTTCCAATGGAAACACAGTGCATCTGACTCAGGGAGATTATGGATGGAGATTGTGGCAGGATAAGACTACAGAGTCCCTGGTAAATATGCTGAATGCCGGACAGAGCGGAGCCGTGGAACCTACCTGGCTTTATTCTGGACAAAAGCATGGGGGCAATGATATAGACGGAACCTACGTGGAAATTTCCATCAGTGAGCAGAGAATGTGGTTTTATAAAAACGGAACGCTTCTTGTAGATACCCCTGTGGTAACGGGAAATCCCAATGCAGGAAATGGAACTCCTTCAGGAGGAGTATGGAGACTGAAAGATAAGGCAAGTCCCTCCACTCTTGTAGGCAGAAACCCTGACGGTTCCATTGAATATGAAACTCCTGTAAACTACTGGATGCCCTTTAACGGTGGAGTAGGTATTCATGACCTGACAACCAGGAGCAGCTTCGGGGGAGACATTTATCTCTATAATGGCTCTCATGGGTGCATTAATACACCTTTGGAGAACGCCAGAACCATTTATGAAAATATAGAGGTAAATACTCCGGTAGTGGTATATTGATATTTCTTATAAAAGCTGATATAATTCATGAAACTGAATAAATATGCATTGCCATGTGATTATTTCAGTGTTTTCCGAAAAACCGGAAGATGAAATGAATAATTATAAAAAGGAGAGGAAAAAGATGAAGAAAAAAGTATTCGCAGCATTTTGTGCCGCTGCTATGGTTCTCACTGCAGCAGGCTGTTCCGGAGGAAACCAGGCATCTTCAGAACCTGTAGAGGTAGCTTCTGTAGAAGATCTGGCAGAGCTTAATATTGGTGTCCAGATCGGGACCACAGGAGACTCAGCAGCTACAGAAGCTGTAAATGAGGATTCCCAG
Source organism: Blautia sp. An46 (assembly GCF_002161645.1). Taxonomy (NCBI): domain Bacteria; kingdom Bacillati; phylum Bacillota; class Clostridia; order Lachnospirales; family Lachnospiraceae; genus Blautia; species Blautia sp. An46. The sequence goes on from NZ_NFIF01000019.1 coordinate 17,769, forward strand.
GTGAACCGTTTCAATAAGGGAGCAGACGCTATCCAGGCTCTGAAAAACGGAAAGGTAGACTGTGTGGTTATCGACTCCCTTCCTGCCCAGAAGTTTGTAGAGGCAAATGATGATCTTAAGATCGTAGACGGGATTTTTGAAACAGAAGAATATGCTATCTGTATGAAAAAAGGCAATACAGAACTGAGAGATTCCTTTAATGAGGCCCTGGCAGAGTTAAAAGAAGAGGGAACCCTGGATGAAATCCAGAGCAATTATATTGGTGATGAGATTGGAGAACATCCCTATGAGTCTCCGGCAGATGTGGACCGTTCCAATGGAACTCTGACCATGGCTACCAATGCGGAATTTGAACCCTGGGAGTATAAAGAGGGAGATGAAATTGTAGGAATCGACGCTGATATTGCCCAGGCAATCTGTGATAAACTGGGATATGAGCTGAAAATCGAAGATATGGCTTTTGAAGCTATCCTTACTTCTGTAGATACAGGAAAAGCAGATTTTGGCGCAGCGGGTATGACAGTTACACCGGAGAGAGAAGAGAGCGTAGAGTTTACAGATACCTATGCAGAAGCTACCCAGGTTGTTATCGTAAGAAAATAATGACAGAATATCTGACTAAGGAGGATATGAAATTATGTGGGAAAATCTCCAGCATGGGTTTCAGCGGTATTTTGTAGACAACGGCGCCTCTGAGTGGTGGATCAACGGATTAAAGACCACAATATTAGTAACCCTTCTGGCCCTGTGCATCGGTGTGGTCCTGGGATTTCTGGTGGCCCTTATCCGTTCTGCCCATGAGCAGACCGGAAAACTGAAGCTGCTGAATGCCATATGTGTGGTTTATCTGACAGTCATCAGAGGAACCCCGTCTATGATTCAGATACTGATTTTTTATTCTGTAGTTTTTGCCAGTATACCCCTGAATAATATTATTATCGGCGGTATTGCCTTTGGAATCAATTCAGGGGCTTATGTGGCAGAAATTGTCCGCTCCGGTATTATGTCTATTGACAAGGGGCAGATGGAAGCAGGCAGAAGCCTGGGTCTGAGTTCAGGTCAGACCATGAAACTGGTCATTATGCCCCAGGCTTTTAAAAATGTCCTACCGGCACTGATCAATGAAATGATCGTGCTTTTAAAAGAAACGGCTATCATTGGTTATATCGGCACAATAGATATTACAAAAGCAGCTACTTTAGTGCAGAGCCGTACTTACAGCGCCTTTGTACCGCTGATCTCAGCAGCGATTTTCTATCTGGTGCTGGTAATGCTGCTGACCTATTTCATGGGCAAGGTGGAAAGGAGGCTGCGCAGAAGTGACCACTAAAGGTGAAGTATTGATAAAGGTAGAAAATCTTCAGAAGCATTTTGGAGAAAATAAAGTTCTGGACGGTATTAGTACAGAGATACATAAAGGAGAGGTAGTTGCCATTATCGGCCCCTCAGGCTCAGGAAAATCTACCTTTCTTCGTTCCCTGAATCTTCTGGAGGTACCTACCGGGGGAAAAATACTGTTTGAGAATGTAGATATTACAGATCCGAAGGTGGATATTGACCGCCACCGCCAGAAGATTGGAATGGTATTTCAGCAGTTTAATCTGTTCCCCCATAAGACAGTAAAAGAAAATATCATGCTGGCTCCTGTGACTCTGAAGCTTATGACTCCTGAAGAAGCTTCTCAGAGAGCGGAAGAGCTTTTAAAGAGAGTAGGGCTTCCAGATAAAGCAGACGCTTATCCCGGCAGTCTTTCAGGGGGACAGAAACAAAGGATAGCCATTGCACGGGCTCTGGCTATGAATCCAGACGTAATGCTTTTTGACGAGCCTACGTCGGCTCTTGACCCGGAGATGGTGGGAGAGGTTCTGGAAATTATGAGAGAACTGGCCCAGTCAGGCATGACCATGGTCGTGGTGACTCATGAAATGGGATTTGCAAGAGAAGTAGCCAGCCGGGTGCTTTTTATCAACGAAGGCAATATACAGGAGGACGCTCCGCCTCAGGAATTTTTTGCCTGTCCGAAAAATCCAAGACTGCGGGAATTTCTGTCTAAGGTCTTATAAATTTATTGAAAAATCCTGCAATTCTGTTAAAATAATAAACGGACATAAGGAACAAGAGAAATTTGAGATAAAGGAGAAATCGTCATGAGTAAAAAACCAACCGTATTAATGATTCTGGATGGATATGGTCTGAACAATAACTGTGAGGCCAATGCTGTATGCGAAGGCAAGACACCTGTTATGGACCAGCTGATGTCTCAGTGCCCATTTGTAAAAGGAAATGCCAGCGGCATGGCCGTAGGACTTCCTGAAGGTCAGATGGGAAATTCTGAAGTAGGACATCTGAACATGGGCGCAGGCCGTATTGTATATCAGGAGCTTACCAGGATCACAAAAGAGATTCAGGACGGGGATTTCTTTAAGAATGAAGCGCTGTTAAAAGCAGTTCGCAACGCAAAAGAAAATAATGCGTCTCTTCACCTTTTCGGACTCCTTTCTGACGGCGGCGTTCACAGCCATAATACTCATGTGTACGGACTTCTTGAACTGGCTAAGAGAGAGGGACTGGAGAAAGTATTCGTGCACTGTTTCCTGGACGGAAGAGATACACCTACTACAGGGGGAAAAGGCTACATCCAGGAATTAAATGATAAGATGAAAGAAATCGGCGTAGGACAGGTTGCATCTGTAATGGGACGCTACTATGCCATGGACAGAGATAACCGCTGGGACCGTGTGGAACTGGCTTACAAAGCTCTTACAAAAGGGGAAGGCATTCAGGCTGAGTGCCCGGTATGCGCTGTAAAAGCTTCATATGAAGAAGGAAAGACAGATGAATTTGTTGTTCCTACCGTGATCGTAAAAGACGGACAGCCAGTGGGAAGGATCCAGGATAAAGATTCCGTTATCTTCTTTAACTTCCGTCCTGACAGAGCAAGAGAGATCACCAGAGCTTTCTGCGCAGATGATTTTACAGGATTTGAGAGAGAGAAGAGACTGGACCTTACCTATGTATGCTTTACAGAGTATGATCCTACAATTCCTAATACAGAGGTAGCTTTCCACAAGGTATCCATTAAGAATACTTTTGGAGAATTTCTTGCTGCCAACGGACTGAAACAGGCCCGTATTGCAGAGACAGAGAAATATGCGCATGTAACTTTCTTCTTTAACGGCGGTGTTGAGGAGCCAAATGAAGGAGAAGACAGGATCCTGGTAAAATCCCCGAAAGTTGCTACCTATGACCTGAAACCGGAAATGAGCGCTTATGAAGTATGCGACAAACTGGTAGAAGCGATCAAGTCCGAAAAATATGATGTGATCATCATCAACTTTGCAAATCCTGATATGGTAGGTCATACTGGAGTGGAAGCAGCAGCTATCAAAGCTATTGAGACTGTAGACGAGTGTGTGGGAAGAGCTGTAGAAGCTGTGAAAGAAGTAGGTGGACAGATGTTTATCTGTGCAGACCACGGAAACGCAGAGCAGCTTGTTGACTATGAAACAGGAGCTCCTTTCACTGCACATACAACAAATCCTGTACCATTTATCCTGGTGAATGCAGATCCTTCTTATACATTAAGAGAAGGAGGCTGCCTGGCAGATATCGCGCCTACTCTTATCGAGATGATGGGAATGGAGCAGCCTGCTGAAATGACAGGAAAATCTTTACTGATCAAAAAATAAGATGTTTAGGACTGGAGCCTTCACACTTTTGCTTGGTGTGAAGGCTCCTTTTTCCATCTAAAATACTTACTAAATTTCCAGGAGAAAAATTCAATGGATTTTGTAAAGTATTCCGGTATTGTTTTCTGCGGAAGGCAGTGCTAAGATAAAATCACACTTCAGATATCATAATTTCTAAATCCGGCCATTCGGCCAAAATTCCAAATCAATGCAGACAGAGAAACTGAATATGAACAGGGAAAAGAGAACAGCCGGTTTCTGGGGAGCTTGCACCTTTTTGTTCCCTGGGAAAGGGGACTGTGTATGAAAAAAAGCAAAAAAAGAAAAAATGAAATCAAAAAGATATTTTTGCTGCTGCTTTTATCCCTGTGCTGTGTAATACTGGCTGGAAAAGCTGTCAGAGGAAGGTTCATAGATAAGTTTCCAGGAAAATACCTGGTTTGGGACATAAAAACCGGGGAATATTATGCATTGGACCAGAAAAAATATAAGACAGAAATACAGATCAATAAGAAAAAACAGATGTCAGCCCTGGAACTCAGGATGGAAGATACCCCGGATGAACAGGAGACGGAAAAAATACAGACTATGGAGGCAGAGGGCAGAGCTCAATGGATGGAGATGATATTTTTGTGGACCATCAGTGAGACATGCCTGCTGGCTCTGGCGTGGAAACAAAAAAGAAGTCCAAAATGATCAGGAGGTATTGCTATGGAAAGGTATTTGCCAATTAGAAAAGTATATGGAAGAGAAGTGCTGGACTCCAGAGGAAATCCCACTGTGGAAGTGGAAGTTACAGTCGGAGAAGGCGTTGTGGGGAAAGACGGGTATACGGGGAAAGCAATTGTGCCCTCCGGCGCTTCAACTGGAAAATTTGAGGCTCTTGAGCTCCGGGACGGTGAAAAACGTTATGGAGGTCAGGGCGTACAGAAGGCGGTGAGCAATATAAATACCAAGCTGGCTGACGCTGTTCTGGGAGAGAATGCCCTGGACCAGAGCCAGATTGACAGACTGATCCTGGAGGCAGACGGCACAGAGAATAAGGAACATCTGGGAGCCAATGCTATGCTGGGGGTCTCCCTGGCAGTGGCCGACGCCTCTGCAAAAGCTCTCCGCCTGCCTCTGTATCAGTATCTGGGAGGCTGTATCACAGACAGAATGCCTGTGCCTATGATGAATATCCTAAACGGCGGAAAACATGCAGACAATACGGTAGATTTCCAGGAATTTATGATCATGCCCACAGGGGCCTGCTGTTTTAAAGAGGCTCTGCAGATGTGTGCAGAGACCTATCAGAAACTGAAATCTATATTAAAGGAACGAAACCTGTCCACCGCAGTAGGAGACGAAGGTGGCTTTGCTCCAGATGTAAAAGACGCCAGAGAGATACTGGACTTTATGAGCCTTGCAGTCAGAGAGGCAGGCTATGAACCGGGAAAGGATATTTCTTTTGCTATGGATGCAGCAGCAAGCGAGCTGTATCTGGAAGAGGAAAAAGCATATTACTTTCCGGGGGAATCTTCTATGACAGGAGAAAAAATCCTGAGGACTGCCCAGGAAATGGTGGACTACTATGGAAAACTTCTGGAGGAATATCCCATAGTTTCTATTGAGGACGGTCTGTGGGAAGAGGACTGGAATGGATGGAAACTGATGACAGAGAAACTGGGCAGTAGAGTACAGCTTGTGGGAGACGACCTTTTTGTGACCAATGTAAAGAGAATAGAAAAAGGTATCTGTCAGAAGACCGGTAATGCAGTGCTGATCAAGGTAAACCAGATCGGCACCCTTACAGAGGCCGTGGCGGCTGTGAGGATGACACAGAAGGCAGGGTGGAATCCAGTGATCTCCCACCGTTCAGGGGAGAGCGAGGATACTTTTATTGCAGATTTAGCGGTAGCCATGGGAGCAGGGCAGATTAAAACCGGAGCTCCCTGCAGAGGAGAACGAACGGCAAAATATAACCGGCTTCTGGCCATTGAAGACCGTTTGGGCAGTCACAGCCTCTATATAAGCCCCTGGAAAAACATTGAGAAAAACGGTTGAAATCCTTCCAGGCATGTGTTAAACTTGATGTGTTTAACAGGTAGGAGGTGTTACAGTGGAGATATTGAGAATTGTATTAACGATCCTTTTCGTTATTGATTGTATAGGACTGACTGTGATCATTCTGATGCAGGAAGGAAAATCTCAGGGACTTGGAAGCATCGCCGGAATGGCCGAAACCTACTGGGGCAAAAACAAGGGCCGCTCCATGGAAGGTGCTTTAGTAAAGGCTACACGGATCATGGGTGTTTTGTTTTTCGTGCTGGCTTTAGTATTAAATCTGAATTTTTAAGCATGAGGCTGCTGCATTAAACGAGAGAGGTTTAGTGGGGCGGCCTTTTTGTTCACGACAATAGACAGTTCGCCGGGCGTGCTGTCTATTGTTTGATACCCCTAGGAGGCAAAATTGAAGAAAAATCAACAGACTAAAAAAAGAAAAAAAATCGTATATGATCTTATATGCTGTAAAGAGTATCAGCCCATGCGGGCCAAAGATCTGGCCGTGCTCCTTCAGGTGCCGGCAGGAAAGAGAGACGAGCTTCATGAAATCCTGGATATGCTCCTGGAGGAAGGAAAGATCACTATAAATAAAAGAGGAAAATATGAAGCAGTGAGAGGTTCCCAAAAGGAACAGGAAAAAGAAGAGAAAAAAGGAAAAAGAGATAAAAAAGAGAAGAAAAAGAAAGAAGCCCAGAAGTATCTTACTGGAATATTTGTGGGACATGCAAAGGGATTTGGATTTGTAGAGCTGCTGGATGAAAATGGAGAGGATATCTATATTCCTGAGGAAGAGACAGGAGGAGCTTTTCACGGAGATAAGGTGCAGGTTGCTCTGAAAAAAGAAAATAAACCTGGAAAAAGACGGGAAGGCCGGGTGATAAAGGTCCTGGAAAGAGGAACCAGGGAAATCGTAGGTACTTTTCAGGAATCTGCCGGATTCGGCTTTGTAGTTCCAGATAACCAGAGATTTCTGCGGGATATTTTTATACAGAAGGAGAACTTTCTCGGAGCCAGGAATCAGGATAAAGTAGTGGTGGAGATCCGGGACTATGGGACCAGAAAAAGATCTCCCGAAGGAAAGATCATTCAGGTTTTAGGAAATTCAGAGGAGAAAGGCATTGATGTGCTCAGTGTAGCCAAAAGCTGCGGACTTCCCATGGAATTTCCGGAAAAGGTACTGAATCAGGCGGAGAGGATACGAGAATCTCTTAACGAAGGAGATTTCTATGGCAGACTGGACCTTCGTGATGTGCCTATGGTCACTATAGATGGGGAAGACGCCAAGGACTTGGATGACGCAGTCTCTCTTTCAAAAGAGGGAAATCTTTTCCACCTGGGCGTCCACATTGCAGATGTGAGCAATTATGTCCAGTACAGCAGCGCTCTGGATCGGGAGGCCCTAAAGAGAGGAACCAGCGTTTATCTGGTAGACCGGGTAATTCCCATGCTGCCCAAAAAGCTTTCCAACGGAATCTGTTCCTTAAATGCCGGGGAGGACCGTCTGGCCCTTAGCTGCCTTATGGATATTGATGAAAAGGGAAAAGTGGTTTCCCATGGGATTGCGGAGACTGTGATCCATGTAAATGAAAGGATGACATACACAGACGTAAAGAAAATCCTTCGGAAAGAGGACCAGCAGCTGGCAGAGCGATATAGAGAATTCTTGCCCATGTTTTTCCAGATGGAAGAGCTCTCTGCCCTTCTGAGAAAGCGGAGAAAGAAAAGAGGAGCCATAGACTTTGATTTTCCGGAGAGCAAGATAGAGCTGGATGAAAATGGAAAACCAGTGAGGATTTATCCCTATGAACAGAATGTGGCTACCAGGATCATCGAGGACTTTATGCTGGCTGCCAATGAGACAGTTGCCCAGGAGTATGCCCAGGCAGGGATTCCTTTTGTATATCGGACCCATGATACTCCGGATATGGAAAAAATGGAACCTGTACTGGAACTGGTACACAGAGCCGGAGTAAAGGTAAAGAAGAGCAAAGAGGAGATTCGGCCAAAAGAAGTCCAGAAGATATTGAAAGAGCTGGAGGGAAAAGATTCGGAAGACTTTTTCTCCCGTCTGATCCTCCGTTCCATGAAACAGGCCAAGTATACAACAGAGTGTACAGGACATTTCGGGCTGGCAGCCAGATATTACTGTCATTTTACCTCTCCTATCCGCCGATATCCGGATCTTCAGATCCACCGGATCATCAAGGAAAATCTCCGGGGAAAGATGACAGAGGCTAAGATGAGCCATTACGAGGAAATCCTGGATGAGGTGGCCAGACAGTCCAGCGCCATGGAGAGAAGGGCTGAAGAGGCAGAGAGAGAAACTGTTAAGATGAAAAAAGCAGAATACATGGAGAGCCAGATCGGAGAGACTTTTGAAGGTGTGATCTCCGGCGTGACAGACTGGGGACTTTATGTGGAACTTCCTAATACAGTGGAAGGTCTGGTACATGTAAATTCTCTTATGGATGACTATTATGTCTATGACAGTGCCCATTACACGCTGACAGGAGAAAAAAAGAAAAGAAGTTTTGCCATTGGACAGAAAGTAAAGGTCCGGGTAGCCCAGGCAGATGCCAGGGAGCGGACCGTGGATTTTGTCCTTGCAGATTAACAGGAGGTTTAGAAAATGGCCAAAGAATCAGGGATTCGTCTGATCGCCAATAATAAAAAGGCTTATCATGATTATTTTATAGAAGACACCTATGAGGCAGGCATCGAGCTGGTGGGAACTGAGGTAAAGTCCCTGCGCATGGGAAGGTGCAGTATTAAAGAGTCCTTTGTCCAGATCGAAAAAGGTGAAGTTTTTGTCTGGGGCATGCATATCAGTCCCTATGAAAAGGGAAACATATTTAACAAAGATCCGCTGAGAGTGAGAAAACTTCTTCTTCATTCTTATGAAATCCGGAAAATCGAAGGGAAGATCCGGGAAAAGGGCTATACCCTGGTTCCTTTAAAAGTATATTTTAAAGGCAGCCTTGTAAAAGTGGAGATTGGTGTGGCAAAGGGTAAAAAACTCTATGACAAACGCCAGGATATTGCCAAGAAAGACCAGAGACGGGAGGCAGAAAGAGAGTTTAAGGTGAAAAATCTTTATTAATGCCTTATAAGTCTTTATATGATATTGTGGAGAAAACTACTGGAGAAAGGAAGTCAGAATTTATGAAATTTAAGGATATGCCTTATGAGAGGATTGATTTTGAAAAGGCAAAAGAAGAGCTTGCAGGATTGATCCAGGCCTTAAAAGAGGCCAAAAGCGGAGAGGAGCAGTTTGAAATCCATAAAAAATATTATGCATTAACAGACCGGGTGTCCACCCAGGCTACCCTCTGTTCCATCCGCCATTCCATAGACACCACAGATAAATTTTATCAGGAGGAGCAGGACTATTACGACCAGGAAACCCCGGCTTACTCCAATTTATGTGTGGCTTATCAGAAAGAATTGTTTGCTTCCCCGTACAGGGAGGTCCTGGAAGAGAAGATCGGACCTGTGGCCTTCAAAAATATCGAAATTGCCATGAAATCTGTGTCTGATGAGGTCATTCCTCTCATGCAGGAAGAGAACGCATTAGTGACAGAATACGAAAAGCTGCTGGCGGGAGCCAAAATAGAATGGGAGGGAGAAACACTGAATCTCTCTCTTCTTACTCCCTATTTGAAGAGCAAAGACCGGGAAGTGAGAAGAAAGGCCTTTGAAAAGCAGAATGAATTTTTCCTCAGTATAGAAGAGAAACTGGACGAGCTCTATGACAAACTGGTGAAGAACCGGACGCTCCAGGCGGAAAAACTGGGGTTTGAGACATATACGCCTCTGGGGTATCTCCGAATGCAGAGAAACTGCTACGGAAGGAAAGAAGTGGAAAATCTCCGCCGTCAGGTGAAAGAGGTCTTTGTTCCCTTTGCAGAAAGCCTTTATGAAAGAAGGCAGCAGCGGCTGGGGCTTTCTCATATGACTTATTCCGATGAGCAGGTATATGGCCCTGAGGGAAGCCCAAGCCCTAAGGGAACACCGGAAGAAATCCTGGCAGCAGGCCAGCAGATGTATGAAGAGCTTTCCCCGGAAACAAAAGAATTCTTTGACTTTATGATGGAGAACGAACTGCTGGATGTCTTTGGAAGAAAGACAAAGGCAGTGGGAGGGTATATGACCTATCTGCCGGATTACAAGGCTCCTTTTATCTTTGCAAACTTTAACGGCACCAGCGGCGACGTGGATGTGATGACCCATGAGTGCGGCCATGCTTTCCAGGGCTATCTGGCGGCTTCAGATCCTATCAGAGAACATGCGGATATCGGTATGGAGACAGCAGAGATCCATTCTATGTCTATGGAATTCTTTACAGAGCCCTGGTACCATCTGTTCTTTGATAAAGACACTACAGAGGACTACACCAGAATGCATCTGGAAGAAGCGGTGATGTTCGTGCCTTACGGCTGTATGGTAGATGAATTCCAGCATGAAGTATACGATCATCCGGAAATGAGCCCGAAAGAGCGGAAAGAAGTGTGGAAAAATCTGGAAAAAATCTATAAACCTCATATGGATTATGATGGACTGCCCTTCTTTGAAAAAGGATGTTTCTGGCAGAAACAGCATCACATTTACAGCTTCCCCCTGTACTACATTGATTATGTGATCGCCCAGCTCTGTGCCTTTGAATATAAGGCATGGATGGACAGAGACTATAAAAGAGCGTGGGAGAGCTATTTGAAATTATGCAGGATGTCCGCTTCAAAGTTTCATACAGAGCTTCTCAAGGAAGCAGGAATTGATTCTCCCTTTGCAGACGGAACCATAGGTAAAATCGTGGAAAATCTGGAAAAAGAAGTATGAATTATATTGCCAAGAAAAGATATTTGTCTTTGGTAAAAACACACAAAATACACAATTTCGTCATAAATGGTTGACAAAAATGCAGATTCAATTATAATAAAGAGGATTGCTCAATCGCTATAGCAGACTGGTATGGTTTGGTTTTCTATAGTAAAGCGAAGAAGTGGAGAAGACTAATTTTGACTTCAGGATTGAGACATCAGAAAGGGAGGAATTCTAAGATGAAAATGAAGAAAATCTTAGCAATGGCTTTAGCCAGCGCCATGGTTCTGTCCTTAGGCGCATGTGGAAGCTCTGATTCCGGCAGTACTTCCGGTTCAGATTCCAGTGCAGCCAGCGATGGAACAGAAGCAGCTAGTTCAGCTTTTCCGGGAACTGCTGAAGATGATACTTATGTAGTGGACCTTCGTGCAGAACCCCCTGAATTGAACAGTATTCTGACAACAGACGTTGCTTCCGGAGATATTCTCCGTGAGGTTATGGTAGGTCTGTATAAACTAGACGCCAACGATACACCGGTTGCCGACCTGGCTGAGGATACACAGGTCAGCGAAGACGGCCGTGTATACACCATGAAGCTCCGTCAGGACGCAAAATGGACAAACGGCGAGCCTGTGACGGCACACGATTTCGTGTTCTCTTATCAGACTATCTGCAGCAAGGAAGCAGCTTCTTCCTATGCCTTCATTGTTTACGATAACCTGTTAAACGGCAATGAAGTATATGAAGGAACTATGGATCCTTCTGAACTGGGTGTTAAAGCTATTGACGATTACACTCTGGAAGTGACTTTTGAAAACCCGATTCCATACGCTGAGCATTTGTTCTCCTTTGCTTCCTATTATCCAATGAACCAGAAAGCATATGAGGAGATCGGTGCAGATGTATATGGAGACGACGCTGATAAGATTGTGACAAACGGTGCTTATACAATCTCTGAGTGGGTACACAACGATCATATCACTCTGACACAGAATCCTGATTTCTATGATCCGGACAGATGTGCAGCAGGAACTATCCGCTACACAATGATGAACGATGCCAACACACGTATGAACGCTTTCCAGGGCGGACAGGTTGACTGTATCAACATCACAGCAGACCAGACTGCACAGGCTGAGACACTTGGCATCAAAACAGAGAGCTATGTAGACAACGGAAACTGGTACATTCAGTTCAATACACAGAAAACAGACAAGGGCCTTGACAATGCCAATATCCGCCGCGGTCTTGGTATGGCAATCAATACAGAGAGCCTTTGCAACGACATCCTGAAAGACGGTTCTGTACCGGCTACAGGTCTTGTACCTACAACGATCGCCGGAGCTAACGGCGAGAAATACCGTGACGCCGTAGGCGATGTGGTTTCCTACAATGCAGAAGAAGCTAAGAAAGCTTTCGAACAGGGACTTCAGGAGACAGGACTTTCTGCAGAAGATCTGAATCTGTCGATCCTCTGCGACGACCAGTCACAGGCACAGAGAACTGCAGAGTTCTATCAGGCACAGTGGAAAGAAGTTCTGGGTATCGACGTTGAGATCACACCTCAGCCATTCAAATCCCGTCTGGCTTCCATGGACAGCGGCGACTTCGATATGGTTTATGCAGGATGGTCACCAGACTACAATGACCCGATGACTTTCCTGGATATGTTCACTACTACAAACGGAAATAACTACGGTAAATATTCCAATGCCCAGTATGATGAACTTATTGCAAATGCTCTGAAGGAAAGCGATGTAGTTGCCCGTCAGGATATGCTGGCTCAGGCAGAAAAGATCGTAACCTATGATGACGCTGCGATTTATCCTCTGTACTTCAGCGGTGTTACTTACGCCGTATCTGATAAAGTTCAGAACATGACACGTACAGGATTCCAGGAATTCGACTTTACAGATGCAGCAGAATAATAGAAAGTTATACGGCTGACAAAGGTATAAAGTGATTTAGCGGATAGGAGCCGTTGCCAGGGAATAGAGATGTTCCCGGCAGGGCTCCTGTCTGTTTATGTAAATCGCAAAGGATCTTTGCGATTTACATAAACAGTAAAAAAAGAAAACACAAGAGAAAGGAGCTGTTATCTTGGCGAATCAGATACGCTACATTTTAAAGAGAATCGTCTATTCCTTTATTACGATCCTGGTCCTGACCAGCGTCACCTTCCTGCTGATGCAGCTGCTTCCGGGAGATCCTTTTACCGGCGGAAAAGATATCCCCGATACGGTTATGGAAGCTCTGAAAGCAAAGTATGGTCTGGATAAACCTGTACTCCAGCAGCTGCTGATGTACATCGGCAATGCCCTCCAGGGGGACTTTGGTATTTCCATACCTGACGGAAGAGAAGTTACCGATATTATCCGGGAGGCTTTCCCGGTTTCTTTTGACCTGGGCATCCGGGCACTGCTCTTTGCATTTATCATGGGTATCCTGCTGGGTATCGTTGCAGCAGTAAAAAGAGGTACAGCCTGGGACAGCGGCGCTATGTTCCTGGCATTGGTAGGTGTGTCCGTACCTTCCTTCATTATGGGTGCCATCCTTCAGTACTTCCTGGCTCTGAAGCTGGGTCAGGCTACAGGAACTCAGGTATTCGCTATTGTGGGCTGGACAGACTGGCACAGTAAGATTCTGCCCGCCTTTGCTCTGGCCTTCGGTTCCATGGCTACCGTGAGCCGTCTTATGCGTACCAGTATGCTGGATGTATTAAGCCAGGATTATATTAAGACAGCAAAAGCAAAAGGACTGAGCCAGAGACAGATTATTTGGAGGCATGCTGTCCGTAATGCCATCATGCCGGTCATCACGGTTATGGGACCTTTGGTGGCAGCGATCCTGACGGGAGCCTTTGTTGTAGAAAATATTTTTGCGATTCCAGGTCTTGGAAAATACTTTGTAACCAGTGTACAGACTAATAATTATACGCTGATCGCAGGAACTACTGTATTCTACGGTACCTTCCTGATCCTGGCCAACCTGGTGGTAGATATTATCTACGGCCTGATCGATCCCCGTATCAAACTGACAGGAAGAAAGGAGTAGAAAAGCACTATGGCAAAAAAGAAACAACCCCAAGCAGTACAGGCCCCAAAGTACACTCCTTATGATGTCAGCGGAAAAATCGGAGCGGACGCCTTTGAGGTGATCGGATCCGATGCTTCCTCCATGGAGGCCATTGCCCGTCCTTCTATCAGTTTTATGAAGGATGCCTGGAACCGCATCAGAAAAAGTAAAGTAGCGATTGTATGTATGACGATTCTGGCGCTGATCATTCTGGGGGCTATTTTTCTCCCCATGATCTGTCCGTTTGGCTATGAGCAGCAGAATGTAGCGTTTCAGAATAAACCTATCATGTCCCCGGATTCTGTGACAGGGCAGATGCATATTTTCGGAACGGACAGCCTTGGACGCGACGTGTTCGCCAGAGTATGGTATGGCGCCAGGATTTCTCTGACCATCGCTATCGCCGTGGCTCTGATCGATTGTTTCGTAGGTGTTATCTATGGCGGTGTTTCCGGATATTTCGGCGGTGCAGTAGATACGGTGATGATGCGTATCCTGGAGATCATCAGCGGTATTCCCTATCTGATCATCGTTATCCTTCTGATGACCGTTATGGACAGAGGGTTGGGGACTATCATTGTAGCTTATTCACTTACCGGGTGGACCGGTATGGCCCGTCTGGTAAGAGGCCAGGTAGTCAGCCTGAAGGAGCAGGAGTTTGTTATCGCAGCCAAATCCATGGGTGCATCTCCCGCCCGTATCATCGGTAAGCATCTGGTTCCAAATGTGTTGAGTGTCATCATTGTCAATATCACACTGGACATTCCAAATGTTATTTTTACAGAGGCTTTCCTGTCTATGCTGGGACTTGGTATCGCACCGCCTCAGTCTTCCTGGGGTATGATGGCCAATGCAGCCATTCAGGTATTCCAGATGTATCCTACACAGTTGGTAGTGGTAGCCCTGTTCATCTGTGTAACTATGTTGTCCTTTAACCTGCTGGGAGACCAGCTCCGGGACGCATTCGACCCGAAATTAAGGAGGTAAAGAACTATGGAAAATGATAATGTCTTAAAGATAGACAACCTCCATGTTTCCTTTGATACTTATGCAGGAGAGGTCCACGCAGTCCGCGGGGTCAGCCTGGAGGTTAAGAAAGGGGAGGTAATGGCCATTGTTGGAGAATCCGGCTGTGGGAAAAGTGTTACCGCCCAGACGATCATGAAATTAAATCCTATGCCTCCTGCCCGTATCAAAGAAGGAAGCATTGATCTCTGCGGCAAGGATATCGTAGCTGCCAGTGAGAAAGAAATGCAGAATATCAGGGGACAGTTGGTAAGCATGATCTTCCAGGATCCTATGACCTGTATGAATCCTACCATGAAGGTTGGAAAGCAGCTTACCGAGACTCTGGTAAAGAAAAAGAAGATTTCTAAGGCAGAGGCGGAAAAAGAAGCTGTCCGCCTGCTGAAGCTGGTGCAGATTCCTAACCCGGAGGAGAGGGCAAAACAGTATCCCCATGAGTTTTCCGGCGGTATGCGGCAGAGAGCCATGATCGCTATGGCTCTGGCCTGCAATCCTCAGCTCCTTATTGCCGATGAGCCTACCACAGCCCTGGATGTGACCATCCAGGCCCAGATTATGCAGCTTATGGCAAAGATCAAAGAGGAGACAAAGACTGCCATTATCCTGATTACCCATGACCTGGGAGTTGTGGCAAATCTGGCGGATGAAGTGTCTGTCATGTATGCAGGAAAGATCGTGGAAAGAGGTTCCGTAAGAGATATCTTCTACAATCCGGGACATCCTTATACCATCGCCCTTCTGCGAAGCCTTCCTACCATTGATACAAAAAAAGAGGAAGAACTGGTTTCTATCCCAGGTACTCCACCGGATCTTTATGCACCGCCTCAGGGCTGTGGATTCGCCAGCCGGTGCGAACACTGCATGAAGATCTGCAAGGCAAATCAGCCGCCGGTATTTGAGCTGGGAGAGGGACATTCCGCTTCCTGCTGGAGACTTCACCCGGATTTTCCGGGAGCAAAGGAGGGAAAGGTAAATGGATAAGCTCATCACATTAGACCATGTGTCCAAACATTTCCACGTAGGAAAAGGACGAACTCTGGTGGCAGTCAATGATATTTCCCTTAATATTTATAAAGGCGAGACTCTGGGTGTGGTAGGCGAGTCCGGATGTGGTAAATCTACTCTTGGACGTGTGGTAATGGGAATTTACCCTGCCACAAGCGGGAAAATCCTTTACGATGGAAAAGAAGTAAACATGAAGCATACAAAGGACCGTTACAATTATTCCCGGAAAGCTCAGATCATTTTCCAGGATCCATATGCTTCTCTGAATCCCCGTATGACGGTTGGAAGCATTATTGCCGAGGGTATGGAGATCCATAAAATGTACGATAAGGAAAAACGTACCCAGAGAGTCTATGAACTTCTGGAAACTGTAGGACTGAACAGGGAACACGCCAACCGTTTCCCTCATGAGTTCTCCGGCGGACAGCGTCAGCGTATCGGTATTGCCCGGGCTCTGGCAGTAGAACCAGAATTTATTGTCTGTGACGAGCCGATTTCTGCTCTGGACGTTTCCATTCAGAGCCAGATCATCAATCTGCTGAAAGAACTTCAGGATAAGCATGGATTTACCTATATGTTTATTGCTCACGACTTGAATATAGTAAAATATATTTCTGACCGTATTGCAGTTATGTATCTTGGAAATCTTGTAGAGCTGGCAGACAGTGATGAGATTTATGCGCATACTCTCCATCCTTACAGCCAGGCTCTGTTGGCTTCTGTTCCGATTCCGGATCCGGATAAGGAAGCACAGAAAGAAGCCAGTGTTCTTTCCGGAGACGTACCCAGTCCGATCAATCCAAAACCAGGCTGTCCATTTGCTAACCGGTGTAAATATGCCACAGAGAAGTGCCATAAAGAATCACCGAAGCTTAGAGAGGCACGGCCAGGACACTTTGTATCCTGTCATCTGGATATGGAATAATAAAAAATCTGCTTTACAGCTCTGGTGTCAGTACACCGGCTGTAAGGCAGATTTTTTATTAGGAAAGCCCTTTTCTGATAGGAATGGAAAAACTGGTTTCTGTGATGCCTGTTTCTGTATTAGGATGAAAGGGAGAATATGCTGCATCCACACAAAACAGGACCAGAAGGACAAGGGTAAAAAGTTTCAGAAGCTTTTGGTCTGCTGCATGGAGAAGATTGTCTGCCAAGGGGGCCAGTACATATACAACGATTATCCCCCCTGCTCCGAAGACAAGAAGCCCTTCTGCACAGACTCTTCCGTTGAGATTCAGAAAATATTCACTGTAATCCCACCATTTTATGCCTCCGGATATTGTTTCCAGGACCAGAGATGTCATATATTCCAGAAAACCGCAGAGAATAATGGAGGCAAGGAATTCCATGCCGGGATTTTTTCTCAGCCTGTACAGTAAAGTCAGGATTAAAACAGAGGCGCTGCCATATATAGGAATCCATGGACCATTCAGAAATCCCTGGTTTGCAAATTCTCCGCTGAGGAGCAAATGGAAGGTTACCTCCCAGAGCCAGCCGAAAAAGGAAAGCCCAAGAAAAATGAGGATCAGAGACCAGATGCTGTACTGACGCATATAATTGAGAGACTCAATCTGATTTCGTTTACTCTCTTCAGGAATCGGATGGAGACGGGTGGGATACACAGTACCTTTTAATGCCTCATATAATTCAGCATTCCGGACATGCTGGGCCTGGAGTTGTTCATAGCGTTTTTCCTGTTTGCCCCAGAACAAAAGAATACCGAAATTCCTGGCAAAAAAGCCTCTGATACCTGGAAGTTCCGGTTCCTGAGGAGATGGTGTTTCCATAATATCCAGGATATCTACATACTTTTCCATAAGCAGCAGTGCATCAGCTTTTTCATAAAGATAAATGTCATTGAGAAGCTCTGTGCCTGGAATTTTGGCTTTTTTCGATTCCTGACGCAGCTGCACAAAATATTCTGTAAAAGCAGCAGTCTTATAGGGATTCGTATATAGGATATTGAAGACTCCCAGAGTCAGAATGCCCAGGATCTCCCAGCCAAGGAAGGACAGCTCAAATACAAAACATTCCCATTTATGGCCTTTCATCATTTTTCTGGACAGGGTGACAGCCTGGCGGGCGGTCATATCTGGATTTTCTGCAGTAATGTAAGGAACCAGGAAATAGGAATAGTGTTTGATGATCCCTCCTATAATAGTTAAAGACCACAGAAGCTGAAAAACAGATTTTACCAGCATGATCCAGGCGGCTTTCATCCATTTTTTTATTTTCAGAAGAAACAGGACCCTGGATATTGGAACAGACTCATAAGTATGACTTTCCAGAAAAATACGCCGCAGTATGACGCCAAAGGTATTCTGGATAAACACCCAGAATGCAAACATGGCCACAGTGCCTGTTAGGATCAGCAGAACAATTCCGCCTTTTTCCGTTACTGCAAGGGAATTGACAGAGGCAGACATAGTGACCAGGATTGACCCGGGACTGATCTGCTGGATTATATTTAAAAGAAAGCCTCTCCATTCCTCAAATACAGGATTATCTATAAACTCCTCATAATTTCTAAGGGTAGAAAAATTTAGGGATCCTCTGAATTCTGAGGCCAGAAAAGCGGAAATCAGGCATATGGCTGTAAAAATCAGGTAATGTTTTTTCAGAGAGTGTTTTCCGCGTTGTTTCAATTCTTTTCGTGTCAGCATTTGTCTTTTCTTCCGGTGGCATATCCGGATTTCTCCTTTATTTCTAAACCCGGATATTCTAAAAAATATAATAGGAACAGCCGGTATTTACAGTATAGCAAAAGCTGTAGGAATAATGCAAGAAATATACTCCCATGTATATTGTAACAGAGGGTGGAATAGGGTATACTGGCTGTATAGATAGTGTAACTAATGAAATGTGTGTAAATACTTGAGAGGTTTTCTCTCATGGAAGATTATGTATATAAAAAGGAAAAGAAGAGAGGGGCGGTGAATATGAAAAAAATATTGGCAATACTGTCGGCAGCGGCCCTGTGTCTGGCATTTCCAGGATGCAGTGAAGGGCAGATGAACAACGGAACAGAAAATGTGGAAGCAGTAGTAGAAAATCTTTTTCAAAATCTGGAAGAATCAGAGTATGAAGAGCTGATAAGCCCAGACAGTGGAGAAGCTGCTTCAGAAAATCTTGTTACGGCAGAACTTCCTCAATGGGTTCAGGAAAGATTTCAGGAATATATGACAGAAGAAGGATATGAAGACCTGACGGGAACAGCATTTTATGAGATTTCTGTGAAAGCCTGTGAAAATAACTGGGAAATGTCTTTAGAGCATCTGGATGTCCAGCAGGTACAGGGAGACTACGAAATCAGCGGCGAACTTAAGCTCCGTGGGGAGGAAAGTGAAGAGAGTATTGGTATTGAGGGAAGCGCCCAGACCGACGAGAAAGGACAGGTCAGTTATCTGAATATCAGTAATATGGCAGAAATTGCAGAGGCAATCCAGTCATAAGGATTTCAGCCTTGCTACATAACTTG
Organism: Blautia sp. An46; assembly: GCF_002161645.1. Taxonomy (NCBI): domain Bacteria; kingdom Bacillati; phylum Bacillota; class Clostridia; order Lachnospirales; family Lachnospiraceae; genus Blautia; species Blautia sp. An46. The sequence goes on from NZ_NFIF01000019.1 coordinate 36,906, forward strand.
CCCCAGAGACTGGAAAATTTGGTTCCATCCAGTCTCTGGGGATTTTTGCTATTAGGGAATTAAATAAACTACTCGTTCTCTGCTGAAATATTTATCAGTTTATACGGATTTTAGTTCCTGCATAGATTTTATCCGGATCGGAAATATTGTTCAGACTCTGGAGGCGGCTGACTGTGGTGCCAAAACGGAGGGCGATTCCTGAGAGTGTGTCTCCCGGACGTATGGTATAGTAGGAAATACTGGTCGAGGAGCCTGATGGGATACTAAGCTTCTGACCGGGATAAATGAGGTCAGGACTCAAGATGCCGTTTAGTTGTGCAAGAGTCTGATAAGAGGTGCCAAAATCTGCGGCAATCTTTGAGAGTGTGTCTCCTGCTTTTACAGTGTAGATAGTCTGGCCGGAGACGGGGCTGCCGCTGAGACGGAGCACCTGTCCTGGATAAATCACGTCAGGATCTGAGATTCCGTTTATTTTTGCAAGACTGCTGACTGTAGTGCCAAAACGAAGGGCAATACCTGAGAGAGTATCCCCGGACTGAACGGTATATATATCGGGAACAGAGGGGGCAGGTTCAGGTGATACGGTGCCCTTTCCGTAGTCTTTGTAACTATAATTCCTGTCGCAGTTTCCTGAAATGCCAGGAACGCTTCCTGTGGAAGTATACTGCCACATTGCCATATCCGATACAGAAGCGGCAGATGCGTACTGGGCGAACCATAAGTCATAGGGCAGACGCTCTGTATCAAACATTGTACGGTAATAATCCAGATTTGAATAATACATAGGAATATAACCGGAAGCCTTCACCTTGTCGCAGAAAGCTGCGGTCATGGTAGTGGCGAGAGCTTTTCCGATAGTTATACCCTGCTGTGCAGCATAGCGGACAGTGTCATACTCTAAGTCATAGGCCAGGGGCCATGTAACTTTATATTGCTTTGCCAGAGCTGCACAATATTCTGCTTCCTGTGCTGCCATCTGGGCATTATATGCATAAGAAAACCAGTAAATGCCAAAGGGGATTCCCAGCTTCTGGCAGGCAGAGGCATTCTGATGAAAATAGGGATCCACATTATTCTTTCCGTACCCGCCTCGGAGCATAGCAAAAGCAATACCGGCCCCCTTCACCTGATTCCAGTCCACATTCCCCTGATACTGAGAAACATCAATTCCATTTAAAGCCATAAAAAATCCTCCCTTCAAAAAATCCCCTCTCTTTATCATATGATACCAGGGTCCGAAGGTCATGGATTTCATGCTTTTCTGATTTCATGCTTCCGTGAAAAATACCGGCTACGCCTTGACAAAGGAGAAAAAAAATTATAAGATAAGGATGCTTGAAACTGCCGGTTTGCGTTACAGGAAAAGCTTTTTATATGAGGGCTTGTACTGGTTTCGACGGGGGTTTTGAAGTTGAGGAAGCCATCCGCAGACTCCGGGACTGCGTATCAACCTGGAACTTAAATATAAACGCAAACAATAATAGAGTAGCGTTAGCTGCCTAATTGCAGCTTGTCAGCCCTGGATCACCCGCTGTCCGGGAATCTGGCATCGACCTTGCGGGGAACTTCACTTTCAAAGCTTTGAGATTGGGGAAGATTTTATGAAGCTACCGAGCCCGAAAGCCTGTTATTCGGCGTTGGGGTAAGGGAAAATTAAAAGAATAACTGTGATGGGAGATGCTTCAAGGGATAGACTTTCGGACAGGGGTTCGATTCCCCTCAGGTCCATAGGAAAGAGCTCAGTGTTTGCTGGGCTTTTTTTCTATTGCGTTGTATAAAAAGTTCACACTTCAGACAAAATTCTCTGGTATACTAACTACATAGTAGCTAGTGTACTGCTGCGACTATAATTCAACTAATGACATTGAATGAATTATGGTACTGCCAGTACACTAATATCATCAGCAGTCGCCAAATTGAGATTCAATGCTCGCTTGGCTCCTTGCTTTATGGTATAGCTAAATAAAGGAGCGGAGTTTATTATGGATAAGTGTAAGATTTTAGTAGTAGATGATGAAAGCAGAATGAGAAAACTGGTCCGTGACTTCCTGGTGAAGCAGGATTTTGACGTCCTGGAGGCCGGTGACGGAGAGGAAGCTCTGGATGTTTTTTATGAAGAGAAGGATATTTCTCTGGTTATTCTGGATGTAATGATGCCGAAAATGGATGGCTGGGAAGTATGCAGAGAGATAAGAAAGAATTCTAAAGTACCGATTATCATGCTTACTGCCAGAGGAGATGAGCGGGATGAGCTTTTAGGCTTTGAACTGGGAGTTGATGAATATATTTCAAAACCTTTTAGCCCCAAGATTTTAGTGGCCAGAGTGGAAGCTATCCTGAGAAGGACTAACGCCAGAGGTACAGAGGATATTTTGCAGGCAGGGGGGATTGAAATCAACAAATCCGCTCATATTGCCACTATTGACGGCGAGCCTATGGAGCTGAGCTACAAAGAATTTGAACTTCTCACCTACTTTATGGAAAATCAGGGCATTGCCCTGTCCAGGGAAAAAATCCTCAATTCAGTGTGGAATTATGATTATTTCGGCGATGCCCGGACTATCGATACTCACGTAAAGAAATTGCGGAGCAAAATGGGGAAAAAAGGAGAGTATATCAAGACAATCTGGGGCATGGGCTACAAATTCGAGGTGTAAGCCATGAAATTTATCAAGAACTTTATGGGAAAATCCATCAGGAACCGGCTGGCAGTGACCTTTATTGGAATGATGGCGCTGTTTCTGGTGGTTATAATCCTGATCAATACCTTTTTCTTGGAAAGAGTTTATACGATCAGCAGAGAGCAGTGTTTCTTTGAGACTTATGATATGATCAATGATGTGAAAAACTACAGCAGCCTGGCATCTAACCGGGATTTTATAGACTATCTTCTGGAAAACAATCTTTCCCTGATCATTTTGGATGAAGACGCTTCCTTGATCGTATCTTTTGCTAAGGATGCGGAAGATATGAGAGACCGGCTGATTTTTGGTCTGCGGCTCAATCTTGAAGGAGAGCAGCAGATTCTCCGGTCTTCCCAGAATTATATTTTGGAGAGAAGAGTAAATACTCCCAGTATTACAGATTCTATCAATATGTATGGAAATCTGGACAACGGAGATGAATTTCTGATTACTACCCCTATAGAAAGTCTGAAGGAAAGTGCCAGGATTTCTAATTTGTTCTATGTGGCTATTGGGGGTGTGATGATTGTCCTGAGCTCCGTAGTAGTGTTGCTCCTTTCGGGAAGAATTACAAGTCCTCTTCATAAGCTGTCTGAGCTTTCTCAGGAGATGGCAAATCTGAACTTCAACGTAAAATATGACAGTCCCAGTCAGGATGAAGTAGGAGTTCTGGGGAATAACCTGAATAAAATGTCAGAGGAACTGGAGCGGACTATTTCGGAACTAAAGACAGCCAATAATGAGCTGCAGAAAGATATTGAAAGAAAGACCCAGATTGACGAAATGCGGAAAGAATTCCTATCCAATGTGTCCCACGAGCTGAAAACCCCTATCGCTTTGATCCAGGGTTACGCAGAGGGACTTCAGGAGTGCATCAATGACGATCCTGAGAGCAGAGAATTTTACTGTGATGTAATCATTGATGAGGCTGGAAAAATGAATAATATGGTGAAGAAGCTTCTTACTTTAAATCAGCTGGAATTCGGAAATGACCAGGTGACTATGGAGAGGTTTAATATTACCGATTTGATTCAGGGCGTTATCCACTCTGCACAGCTGCTGGCTTCCCAGAAAGAAGCAGAGCTGCGTTTTGTCCAGAAAGATCCGGTTTATGTCTGGGGAGATGAGTTTAAGATTGAAGAGGTTGTTACAAACTATGTATCCAATGCTCTGAATCATGTGGATTATGATAAAAAAATTGAAGTAAAGATTATTCAGAAGAGAAACCTGGTAAGGGTATCTGTTTTTAATACAGGAGATCCTATTCCTCAGGAGGACCTGGATAAAATCTGGATTAAGTTTTATAAGGTGGACAAGGCAAGGACCAGAGCCTATGGAGGCAGCGGGATTGGCCTGTCTATTGTAAAGGCCATTATGGACAGCATGAATCAGAAGTGCGGTGTGGTGAATTATGATAATGGGGTGGAATTCTGGTTTGAACTCCAAAGCGCCGGGCCGGCAGAAATCTCTATTTTCCCTGAGTGATTGTAAAAATCTGTAGGAGAAATTTGCATTTTTGGTAGTATTCTGTTAAACTAAAAGGATGAAAATAAGCAGATATCTTTTTAGGAGGAATGGAATATGCCGCCTTTACAGGGACAATGGCTTGAGGCGTTAAAGCCGGAGTTTAAGAAACCCTATTATAAAGAATTATTTACAAAAGTGGGGCAGGAATATCAGCAAAGAAGGATCTTTCCCGCCCCTGATGATATTTTTAACGCCTTTCATCTGACTCCTTTGGATCAGGTGAAAGTAGTAATTTTAGGGCAGGACCCTTATCATAATGAGGGACAGGCCCACGGGCTTTGCTTTTCTGTGAAACCGGAGGTGGAAATTCCTCCTTCTCTGGTAAATATTTATCAGGAACTTCATGACGATTGCGGATGTTATATCCCGGATAATGGTTATCTGATAAAGTGGGCCCAGCAGGGAGTGCTTCTGTTAAACACAGTCCTGACTGTCCGGGCTCATCAGGCCAATTCTCACAGAGGAATTGGCTGGGAAGACTTTACAGATGCGGCTATCCGGGTGCTGAATGAGCAGGACAGGCCTATAGTCTTTATGCTCTGGGGCAGGCCTGCTCAGATGAAAAAAAGCATGCTGAATAATCCCAGACATCTTATCCTTGAGGCCCCTCATCCCAGTCCCCTTTCTGCTTTTCGGGGATTCTTTGGCTGCCGGCATTTCAGCAAGGCCAATGCTTTCCTGAAAGAGCACGGATTGGAGCCTATTGACTGGCAGATAGAAAACAGACAGGGGAACTAAGATACATGGAAAAGAAAAATGACAATACTTTATTAAAAAATGCTTCTTTCCTTATGGTGGCGGCTTTGGTATCTAAGATTATCGGATTGATCTATAAAAGTCCTCTTTCAGCCACACTTGGGAATGAGAGCTTCGGGTGCTTCAGTTTTGCACAGAATGTGTACCTGATCCTTCTGATGATCGCTTCTTACAGCATCCCTCAGGCAGTGTCAAAGATTATGGCAGAGAGGATTGCCTTTAAACGATACAGAGACGCTCAGAGGATTTTTAAAGGAGCCCTTCTTTACGCTGTGATCGTAGGCGGCGTAGTTGCGATTTTTTGTGTGGTAGGAGCGCCTATCCTTATACCGGATAGTATGGCCAATGCAAGACTGGCCCTTCAGTTCCTTTCACCGACTATTTTCCTGTCTGGTATTCTGGGAGTTTTCCGTGGATATTTCCAGGCATACAGGAATATGCTGCCAACTTCTCTGTCACAGATTTTTGAGCAGATCGCAGTGGCAGTAGTGGCCCTGGTCATGGCAAACTTTATGGTGAATTACTTCGCCGATGCGGAAACAGACGTGCTGAGAAGCTGGAGTGCGGCGGGGGCTACCATGGGAACCGGAGCAGGAGTGGCTACGGCCCTGATCTTTATGCTTCTGGTTTACTGGGTCAACAGAAAGATTATTGGGAAGAAAATAGAGAAGGATACAGTATCTGTAAATGAGAGTTATTCTTCTGTAATGAAGAATATCATCTTGATAGTGTCCCCTATTATCCTCAGCTCTTTTTTATATAATGTAAATACTTATTTGAACAGCCGGATTTATTCCCAGATTTCAGGTATGCAGGGATTGGACAGCAGTCTTATCGAAAGCTTATATGCAGAATGCGGATATTTTATGACATTGATCAATATCCCTCTGACGCTGGCCAGTACGGCGCCTACTTCTATGCTGCCTGAAGTTTCTGGTGCATACGCCACAGGAAATATCAAAGAGGCCAAGGAAAAGATTAACAAGGCAACCTGGCTGAGCATGTTTATTTCGATACCTTGTTCGGTAGGTTTGTTTGTTCTGGCAGGCCCCATTACCAGACTGCTGTTTCCTGCAACAGACGGAGTGGCAGGATATCTGATGATGATCGGCGTTGTTACAGTGATCATGAACGGAATGTCCAATATTTCCAATGGCGTCCTTCAGGGTATCGGGAAGGCCCATCTGCCTATGATTCATGCGGCAGCAGCTCTGGTGGTGGACATTGTGGTCATGGTAGTGCTGATGTTTGCTACAAATCTTGGAATTTACAGTATCCCTATCGCAATGATCGCTTATGCTTTGGTGATGTGCATTCTGAACCATATGTCTATGCGGAAGGAATTGGACTACAGGAACCCATGGAAAGAAGCTTATCTGATGCCTTTCCTGGCATCTTTGCCTATGGGAGCGGCAACATTTCTGGTGTACAGAGGCGTGTATTTCCTTACAAGAAATCTTCCAGGAGGAAATCTGATCGCTCTTATACCTGCCATAGGAATTGCTGCATGTATTTATTTCCTGATTTATCTGCTTATCTCTAATCCAAAGGAGGAAGACCTGGCAGGACTTCCTGGAGGAAGAAAGCTGGCAGAAATCGGGGAAAAGCTTCATATACTGAATAGATAGATGGACGAATCCCGTGAGCATCCAAAGCTGAAAAGCCTGGATTTCACGGGATTTTTTTAGAGATACTTAACTCAATTTCTTGAAGGCCGTGGAGAGCATCAGCTTGATACGATTCAGCTGGTTTACTTCACTGGCGCCTGGGTCATAGTCCACGGCTACGATATTGGCCTCCGGATAATCCTTGCGGATGGCCTTGATAACGCCTTTTCCTACAATGTGGTTCGGCAGGCAGCCGAAAGGCTGGATACACACAATATTGGGAGTGCCTCCATGGATCAGTTCCATCATTTCCCCTGTCAGGAACCAACCCTCTCCGGTCTGATTGCCCAGAGATACAATAGGCTCTGCCATTTTCGCAAGGTCTGAAATCTTGGCGGAAGGGGTAAAATGTTTACTCTTGGCAAACTCTTTATTGGCTGCACTTCTTACAAATTCAATAGCGGCAATCCCCAGATTTCCTTCTTTTGCCAAAGTTTTCTTAAAGCCCAGATAGTTAGACTTGAAGTTCAGATTGTAGAAGCAGTAGCACATAAAGTCGATAAGGTCTGGGCATACAGGTTCAGCTCCTTCCTTTTCCAGAAGTTCTGCCAGATAATTGTTGGCAGCAGGAAGGAATTTTACCAGGATTTCTCCTACGATTCCAACTCTTGGCTTTTTCTCGTCTGTAATAGGCAGAGAATCGAACTCCCGGATCATCTGCCGGCAGATACGGTTAAACTGAGCAAAAGAGGCGTGTCTTCCAGAAAGGAAGAATTTGCATCTCTTTTCCCATTTTTTGTGCAGGGCATTGGCAGAACCCTTTACCTTCTCATAGGGACGCATGCGGTAGATACACTTCATCAGGATATCTCCGAATACAGCTCCGTAGGCAAGACGGATTGCCAGTTTTGGCGTAATCTTAAAGCCGGGATTTTCTTCCAGACCGCTTAAGTTAATAGAGATTACAGGAATAAAGTCCATGTCTGCCTTTTTCAGGGCACGGCGGATAAAGCCGATATAGTTGGAAGCACGGCAGCCTCCTCCTGTCTGGGACATGATGATGGCAACCTTATGTAAGTCGTATTTTCCTGATAACAGGGCCTGCATAATCTGCCCCACTACCATAAGGGAAGGATAGCAGGCATCGTTGTTTACGTATTTCAGACCTACATCTACAGCCTCTTTGTTATCATTAGGAAGTACCTCCAGATTATATCCGCAGGCACTGAAGCCAGCCTCCAGAATGGAGAAATGGATAGGTGACATCTGAGGACAAAGGATGGTGTAATTCTTCCGCATTTCCTCTGTGAAAGGTACTCTTTCAATGGAAGAAGGAACAACGTCTCTCTTTTCATGCTGTTTTTCCTTATTGCGGATTGCAGCAATAAGAGAGCGGATACGGATACGGGCTGCACCCAGGTTATTTACTTCATCGATTTTTAAACAGGTATAAATCTTGCCGCTGTCGGATAAGATTTCATTTACCTGGTCAGTAGTTACTGCATCCAGACCGCAGCCGAAAGAATTTAACTGGATCAGGTCCAGATTCTCTTTTTCCTTTACGAAGTTGGCGGCAGCATATAGTCTTGTATGATACATCCACTGGTCGTTGACACGAAGAGGGCGGTCAATAGGCGCCAGATGAGAAATAGAATCCTCTGTCAGCACAGCCAGTCCATAGGAATTGATCAAATCCGGGATACCGTGGTGGATTTCCGGATCAATGTGGTAAGGACGTCCTGCCAGAACGATACCACGCCTTCCTGTTTCCTCCAGATATTTCAGAGTCTCTTCACCTTTGCGCATAATATCTTTTCTGCACCGGTCCATTTCCAGCCAGGCCTCTCTGGCTGCATGGCGGACTTCTTCTTCAGGAATATCCGGGAATTCCTCCACCAGTCTCTGGGTGACCGCCTCTTCACTGGTAAGAGCCAGGAAAGGATTGTGGAACCGGATATCCGGATCTTTTAATTCATCCACATTGTTCTTTATATTTTCAGCATAAGAAGTAACAATGGGGCAGTTGTAATGGTTTACAGCATCTTCAAATTCCGGACGTTCGTAAGGGATACAGGGATAAAATATGTATTTAACGCCCTTCTTGATCAGCCAGCTTACATGACCGTGGGCCAGCTTGGCCGGATAACATTCAGATTCACTGGGAATGGACTCAATGCCAAGCTCATAAATTTTTCTGGTAGAGGTAGGAGATAAAACTACCTGGTACTTCAGGTTTGTGAAGAAGGTATACCAGAAAGGATAGTTTTCAAACATATTCAGAACTCTTGGAAGACCTACTTTTCCTCTCACGGCCTTGTCCTCAGAGAGAGGCGTGTAGGAGAAGAGTTTCTTGTATTTGTATTCAAATAAGTTGGGAATATGGTCTTTATTCTTTTCTTTTCCAATACCCCGCTCACATCGGTTGCCGGAGATATACTGACGTCCGCCGGAGAATTTATTAATGGTCAGACGGCAGTTATTGGTACAGCCTTTACAGTTGGCCATGGTAGTCTTATATTCCAGTGTATTGATTTTTTCAATTGGGAGCATAGTGGTGGCTTTTCCACGTTCGTACCGTTCTCTGGCGATGAGAGCGGCACCAAAGGCTCCCATGATTCCTGCAATATCCGGACGGATGGCATGGCAGTCTGCGATTTTTTCAAAACTGCGGAGTACGGCATCATTGTAGAATGTACCGCCCTGGACCACAATATGTTTTCCAAGTTCTGAGGCATCCGAAACCTTGATAACTTTGTAAAGAGCATTCTTAATGACAGAATAGGCCAGTCCGGCGGAGATATCTGCCACAGAAGCTCCTTCTTTCTGTGCCTGTTTTACCTTGGAGTTCATAAATACTGTACATCTGGTTCCAAGGTCAATGGGATGCTCAGCAAAGAGAGCAGCCTTGGCAAAGTCCTGAACGCTGTAGTTCAAGGATTTGGCAAAAGTTTCTATGAAAGAACCGCAGCCTGAGGAGCATGCCTCGTTAAGCTGTACGCTGTCTACAGTCTGATTCTTGATTTTGATACATTTCATATCCTGACCGCCGATGTCCAGGATACAGTCTACTTCTGGGTCAAAGAAAGATGCAGCATAATAGTGGGCCACAGTCTCTACTTCTCCTTCATCCAGCATGAGAGCCGCTTTGATAAGGGCTTCTCCATATCCAGTGGAACAGGAGTAAGCGATTTTGGCGCCTTTTGGAAGCTGGGAATAGATTTCCTGGATAGCCTTGATAGAGGTAGCCAGAGGGCTTCCGTTATTGTTGCTGTAAAAAGAGTAAAGCAGAGTTCCGTCTTCCCCTACTACGGCTGCCTTAGTTGTGGTAGAGCCGGCATCGATGCCCAGGTAGCAGTTTCCTTCATATGTAGAAAGATCGCCGGTCTTTACATTGTACTGGCTCTGGCGGCGGTTAAATTCTTCATAATCCTCTTCTGTGGCAAAGAGAGGCTCCATACGGTTTACCTCAAAATCCATTTTTATGGAAGCTTTCAGCCGGTCTCTCATGGCAGTTACGGAAATTCCCTGAGCTTCTGGCTTTGCATTAAGAGCAGAGCCGATGGCTGCAAACAGATGAGAATTTTCCGGAACAATGGTATGCTCCTCATCCAGTTTTAAGGTACGGATAAAGGCTTCCTTTAACTCGGAAAGGAAGTGAAGGGGACCGCCCAGAAAAGCCACATGTCCCCGAATAGGTTTACCACAGGCAAGACCGCTGATGGTCTGATTTACCACTGCCTGGAAAATGGAAGCAGCCAGGTCCTCTTTCGTAGCTCCGTCATTGATCAGGGGCTGGATATCTGTTTTGGCAAAAACACCGCATCTGGCTGCAATGGGATAAAGGGCCTTATAATTTTTTGCATATTCGTTCAGCCCTGGAGCGTCTGTCTGAAGGAGAGACGCCATCTGGTCGATGAAGGAACCGGTACCGCCGGCACAGATGCCGTTCATGCGCTGTTCTACGTTGCCTCCTTCAAAGTAAATGATCTTGGCGTCTTCGCCTCCCAGCTCAATGGCAACATCTGTTTTTGGAGCCATTTCCTGAAGAGAAGTGGATACGGCGATAACTTCCTGAACAAAAGGAACCTCCAGATGATTAGCCAGGGTCAGACCTCCGGAACCGGTGATCACAGGGGATACCTGGATTTCACCTAATTCCTGATAAGCCTTATCTAACAGCTCTGCCAGAGTATTTTGAATGTCGGCAAAATGACGCTCATAATCAGAAAACAGCAGCTCATGCTGCTCGTTTAATACTGCGATTTTTACAGTGGTGGAGCCAATGTCGATACCTAATGGGTATAGAGTTTGCTTCATTGTATTATCTGCTGACATAGTCAGAAGACCTCCTCTTAATTTACTTTAAAAGCCCAGTCTCAAAGCATGCAGCAATTCGTGGGCTTTGGCTTTGTTTTTGGGTTTCTTCCTATTTTTATTGTTTGTGAAAAATCACAGTACATTATACGACAAAGTATGAAAAAAAACAATTACAAATATTTGTCAGCCATTGCCTTTGAGAAGCCCATATGATAGAATGGTCGGGTAATAGGAAGAAACAGGACTATTTTTGGTCAGATTCTCTAATGTTACAGACTATTTTTTCTGAGAGAAAGAAAAGATGTAAAAATAAAGTAAGAAGAGGAAAGAATTTATGTATACAGTATTGAAACAGGAAGGACGGGCTAAAAGAGCCCGGATGGAAACCGTACACGGAACAATTGAAACTCCGGTCTTTATGAATGTGGGAACAGCTGCCGCTATTAAGGGAGCAGTATCTACCATGGACCTCCATGAGATAAAGACCCAGGTGGAACTTTCCAATACCTATCATCTTCATGTAAGACCAGGAGACAAGGTAGTGAAGCAGCTCGGAGGACTGCATAAGTTTATGAACTGGGACCGCCCTATTCTTACGGATTCCGGTGGATTCCAGGTTTTTTCTCTGGCAAAGCTCCGACAGATTAAAGAAGAAGGGGTCTATTTCCATTCTCATGTAGATGGAAGAAAGATTTTTATGGGTCCGGAAGAAAGTATGCAGATTCAGTCCAATCTGGGCTCTACTATTGCCATGGCCTTTGATGAGTGCCCGCCCAGCAAGGCGGACCGGAAGTATGTGGAAAATTCTGTGGCCCGTACTACCCGTTGGCTGAAGCGGTGCAAGGAAGAGATGGCCCGGCTGAATTCCCTGGAGGATACGGTGAATCCTCATCAGCTTCTCTTTGGAATTAATCAGGGAGGAGTTTATGATGACATTCGTATCGCTCATGCAGATGAGATTTCAGAACTGGATCTGGACGGCTATGCTGTAGGCGGTCTGGCTGTAGGAGAGACTCATGAGGAAATGTACCGGATACTGGACAGTGTAGTTCCTCATCTTCCGGTAAATAAGCCAACTTATCTCATGGGTGTGGGAACGCCGGCCAATATTCTGGAAGCTGTGTCAAGAGGCGTGGACTTTTTTGACTGCGTATATCCCAGCCGCAACGGACGCCATGGCCATGTGTATACAAACTTTGGCAAAATCAATCTATTTAATGCAAAATATGAGCTGGATTCCAGGCCTATTGAGGAAGGCTGTCAGTGTCCTGCCTGCCGGCATTACAGCAGAGCTTATATCCGCCACCTGCTGAAGGCAAAGGAAATGCTGGGAATGCGCCTTTGTGTGCTCCACAATCTCTATTTTTATAATACCATGATGGAAGAAATCCGGGATGCTCTGGACCAGGGAAGATATGAGGAATATAAGGCGCAGAAGCTGGCAGGTATGGCTGCAGGTCCCAGGGACTGAAGGGATTTGCGAAAAATCCCAGAAAAGACTTGAAGAAAAAGGAAAAATTGTGTATGATAGCCATAGTGTCTATTTGTGGGCAGAGAAAGTTTAGTATTTAGTTTTAGGAGGAAGCAACATGTTATTATCAACATCAACAGCAGGCGGTGCCGGTGCAATGCTGAGTCTGGTATTGCCTCTTGCGGTATTTTTTCTGTTAATGTATTTCATGATCATGAGACCGCAGAAGAAAGAACAGCAGAGAGTAAAGAATATGCTGGCCGCTATGGAAGTAGGAGATACAGTAGTGACTACCAGCGGCTTCTATGGAGTCCTGATCAATATTACTGAGGAAGACGTGATCGTTGAATTCGGAAATAACAGAAACTGCAGAATTCCCATGAGAAAATCCGCTATCGCAGAAGTGGAAAAAGCAAGCGATGGAATAGCAGAATAAAAAAATGGAAGAATAAGAATGAAAACTTGCGGCTGCTGCATTTACATTAGTCTGGAATATATCTTGATATATGTGGATGCAGCAGTCTTTTTTCATATCCGGAGGTTAATTATGGCGTTTATCAGTTTATTTGAAGTAATCGGTCCAAATATGGTAGGACCTTCCAGCTCTCATACAGCAGGTGCAGCTTCTATGGCCCTTCTGGCCAGAAAGCTGTTTCCCGGAGAAATCAGAAAGGTAGATTTTACCCTCTATGGTTCTTTTGCAAAAACCTATCGGGGACACGGCACTGATCGGGCTTTGATGGGAGGCATGCTGGGCTTTGAGACGGACGATCTGAGAATACGGGATTCTCTTTCACTGGCAGAAAAAGCAGGGATTGCATTTACCTTTACAACTTCAGAAGAGACAGATGGTATCCATCCCAATACGGCAGACATGGATATTGAGGGAACAAAGGGAGAGAAGCTTTTCGTCCGGGGAGAATCTTTAGGAGGGGGAAAGGTTAAAATCGTGAAGCTGAATAATATTTCTGTGGATTTTACAGGAGAATACAGCACCTTGATCGTCAGTCAGACAGATAAGCCTGGAGTAGTGGCTCATATTACCAAGGTCCTGAGCGAAGCTGGGGTGAATATTGCCTTTATGCGGCTGTTTCGAGAAGAAAAGGGGGCTGCTGCCTATACAGTGGTGGAATCCGATGAAAAGATACCTGAAGACATTCCGGAAAAGATCAAAGAAAATCCTTTGGTTTCTGACATTATGCTGGTACAGCTTTAGAGGAGGAGAGAAAAATGGATTTTAATCATGGAACAGAATTGTTAAAGCTGTGTGAAAAAGAAAAACTGCCCATTTCCCAGGTTATGAAAAAGAGAGAGGCAGACTTTTCAGGCATTACTCAGGAAGAAGTAGAAGAAAAAATGAAAAAGGCTCTGGAAATCATGAAAGAGTCTGCCAGAAAGCCATTAAAAGATCCAGTGCCTTCCATTGGAGGCCTGATCGGAGGAGAAGCGAAAAAGCTGAAGGAATATCAGGAGAAAGGCAGAAGTGTCTGTGGGGGCCTGATGTCAAAAGCCATTACCTATGCCATGGCTGTATTGGAAGTAAACGCATCTATGGGCGTTATCGTAGCCGCGCCTACGGCAGGTTCCGCCGGGGTAGTGCCAGGGGTGCTTCTGGCTCTTCAGGAGGAATATGATCTGTCAGATGAAGAAATCATAAAGGGTCTGTATACTGCAGGAGCAGTAGGATATCTGCTTATGCGGAATGCTTCAGTGGCAGGAGCCGAAGCAGGCTGTCAGGCAGAGGTAGGAGCAGCTTCTGCAATGGCTGCCGCTGCCGCTGTAGAGGTTATGGGAGGGACCCCAGCCATGTGTCTCCATGCAGCTTCTGGTGCTCTGGCAAATCTTCTGGGCCTGGTCTGCGACCCAATCGGAGGCTTAGTAGAAGCCCCCTGTCAGAACAGAAATTCCGTAGGGGCGGCTAACGCTATGATCTGTGCCCAGCAGGCTCTGGCAGGAATTACCCAGGTAATACCCTTTGACCAGATGGCAGAGGCCATGTATCACGTAGGAAGGAGCCTCCCCTTTGAACTGAGGGAAAGCGCCCTGGGCGGCTGCGCCCAGACCCCCGCCGCCTGCGCCCGGGTCTGTGAGATTTTCTCTGCGAATTTGCCGAGCATCCCTTGAGACATAAGGCTCATAGGATTGCCAGAAACGTAGGAACAGGTATCTCTTTTCTGCGAATTTGCCGAGCATCTCTTGAGACGTAAGACTCAAGGGAGCGCAGGCTGAGCAAGAAAAGAGATACCTGTTCCGACCTTACGGCACAAAAAAATTCCCAAAGGGGGAAAGCCCCGCATTTGGGAAAGAAAGGAGAAAAAATATTGTATATAAACCTGCCGGTAAGGCAGGAGAACTTTTTGGCGAAGCCCGGCGGCCACAACAGCTTCAGACTGTGCAGCCGCTGTCTTCTTTCTGAACACTTATGAGTATAGGGGATAATTGTGACGGCTCTGTGTCTGGAAAATAAAGGATTTCTAAAGTCTGATAAAAAAGTATGAATGTATGGAAAATCCTCTGAAAAGAATGGAAGGCATAACGAAAATTCATAGCTGGTTATCGTATTATGACTTGAATTGTACTTAGAAAAGGATTATCATATTACTAATTACACTTTGGCTCTTTGCACATTGAGATAAGGATAGGAAAGGAGAACATCAGTTATGGAATATAAAATTGCTCTGATTCCCGGAGATGGGATTGGCCCGGAAATCGTAGGCGAGGCTAAAAAAATATTAGACAGGGTCTGCGAAAAGTACGGGCATAAATTTAATTATGAAGAGGTTCTTTTAGGAGGAGCTTCCATTGATGCCTGTGGAGTGCCTCTTACCCAGGAAGCTATTGATACTGCAAAAAGTTCTGATGCAGTGCTGATGGGGTCTATCGGCGGAGATGCCAAAACTTCTCCCTGGTATAAGCTGGAACCTTCCAAAAGACCGGAGGCTGGTCTCCTGGCTATCCGAAAGGCTCTGAATCTTTTTGCGAATCTGAGGCCTGCTTATTTATATGAGGAGCTGAAAGGCGCCTGCCCTTTGAAAGAAGAGGTTATAGGAGACGGATTTGATATGATCATTGTCCGGGAACTGACAGGAGGTCTTTATTTTGGAGAAAGAAAGACGGTAGAAGAAAACGGGGTGAGAAAAGCTGTTGACACCCTGACCTACGACGAGAAAGAAATCCGCAGAATTGCTGTAAAGGCCTTTGAAATTGCAGGAAAGAGAAGAAAGAAAGTTACCAGTGTGGATAAGGCTAATGTGCTGGATTCTTCCAGACTCTGGAGAAAAGTGGTGGAAGAGGTGGCTTCAGATTATCCGGACATTACCCTGGAGCATATGCTGGTAGACAACTGTGCTATGCAGCTTGTACATAATCCGGGACAGTTTGATGTGATTCTTACAGAGAATATGTTTGGAGATATTTTATCTGACGAAGCCAGCATGGTCACAGGTTCTATTGGAATGCTTTCTTCTGCCAGCCTGAACGAGACAAAGTTTGGCCTTTATGAGCCCAGTCATGGTTCTGCTCCGGACATTGCCGGAAAAGGAATCGCAAATCCCATTGCCACTATTCTTTCTGCGGCTATGATGCTTCGGTTCTCCCTGGACCTGGATAAAGAAGCAGACGCTGTGGAGGCAGCGGTACAGCAGGTGCTGAAAGAAGGATACCGTACGGTGGATATTATGTCAGAAGGCATGAAAGAGGTCGGCACAAAAGAAATGGGAGATCTGATCGCAGAACGCATATAGTATACATAGAAAGGAAAAGAGATTATGAGAAGTGACGCCGTAAAAACAGGGATGCAGCAGGCACCCCACCGCTCTTTATTTAATGCACTGGGACTGACAAAAGAGGAATTATCCAAGCCTCTGGTGGGAATTGTCAGCTCATATAATGAGATTGTACCGGGACATATGAACCTGGATAAAATCGTAGAAGCCGTGAAGCTGGGAGTGGCTATGGCAGGAGGAACTCCGATTGTGTTCCCGGCTATTGCTGTGTGCGACGGCATTGCCATGGGCCATATCGGCATGAAATATTCTCTGGTTACCAGAGACCTGATCGCAGATTCCACAGAAGCTATGGCTATGGCCCATCAGTTTGACGCTTTGGTCATGGTGCCTAACTGTGATAAGAATGTACCCGGACTGCTGATGGCAGCAGCCAGGATTAATGTTCCAACAGTATTTGTAAGCGGCGGCCCCATGCTGGCAGGAAGAGTTCACGGACAGAAGAGAAGTCTTTCTTCCATGTTTGAGGCAGTAGGTTCTTACAGTGCAGGGACTATGACAGAAGAGGAAGTGGAAGAATTTGAAAACAAAGTATGTCCTACCTGTGGTTCCTGTTCCGGAATGTACACCGCCAACAGTATGAACTGTCTGACTGAGGTCCTGGGAATGGGACTGAAAGGAAATGGAACCATTCCTGCTGTATATTCTGAGCGTATTAAACTGGCAAAACATGCTGGTATGCAGGTTATGGAAATGTACAGAAGGAATATCCGTCCCAGAGATATTATGACAAAGGAGGCTATTTTAAATGCCCTCACGGTAGATATGGCCCTGGGATGCTCTACAAACAGTATGCTCCATCTGCCGGCTATCGCCCATGAAATCGGCTGGGATTTTGATATTACTTTTGCTAACCAAATCAGTGAGAAGACCCCCAATCTCTGTCACTTAGCCCCAGCAGGCCCCACTTATATTGAGGACCTTAACGAGGCTGGAGGAGTTTATGCAGTAATGAACGAGCTGGCAAAAAAAGACCTGCTGAACCTGGACTGCATCACAGTAACAGGAAAGACCGTAGGAGAAAATATTGAAGGATGTGTGAACAGAAATCCAGAGGTTATCCGCCCGGTTGACAATCCTTATACACAGACCGGAGGACTGGCTGTGCTTACAGGAAATCTGGCTCCTGACGGAGGAGTAGTAAAGAAAAGTGCTGTATGTGAGGAAATGATGGTACATGAAGGTCCTGCCAGAGTCTTTGACTGTGAGGAAGACGCCATTGCCGCTATAAAAGGCGGCAAAATCGTGCCTGGAGATGTGGTAGTCATCCGCTATGAAGGACCAAAAGGCGGCCCTGGCATGAGAGAAATGCTGAATCCAACCTCAGCGATAGCGGGAATGGGATTGGGCTCTTCCGTTGCTCTCATCACAGACGGAAGGTTTTCAGGAGCTTCCAGAGGAGCTTCTATCGGACATATTTCTCCGGAAGCAGCAGTGGGCGGCCCCATTGCTTTGGTAGAAGAAGGAGATCTGATCCGGATCAATATTCCGGAAAATAAACTGGAACTGGCAGTTTCAGAAGAAGAACTGGCTAAGAGAAAAGAAAAATGGCAGCCTAGAGAGCCGAAGGTGACTACCGGCTATCTGGCAAGATACGCAGCTATGGTGACCAGCGGAAACAGAGGAGCTGTACTGGAGGTACCAAAAAGATAGAAAAAGGGGAGGAGATTTCTATGCAGCTTACAGGAGCGGAAATTGTTATTGAATGTCTGAAAGAACAGGGGGTGGATACGGTCTTTGGTTACCCGGGAGGTACCATCCTGAATATATATGATGAATTATACAAACATCAGGATGAAATCCATCATGTCCTGACATCCCATGAGCAGGGAGCCGCCCATGCGGCAGACGGCTATGCCCGTTCTACAGGAAAGGTAGGCGTGTGCATGGCTACCAGTGGTCCGGGAGCTACCAATCTGGTTACTGGAATCGCTACAGCCCATATGGATTCTATCCCGCTGGTGGCTATTACCTGTAATGTTGGTCTCCCCCTGTTGGGAAAAGACAGCTTTCAGGAGGTAGATATTGCAGGAGTGGTCATGCCCATTACAAAACACAGCTTTATTGTAAAAGATGTGGCAGCTCTGGCTAAGACACTCAGAAGAGCTTTCAGAATCGCAAAAACAGGCAGGCCAGGCCCTGTTCTGGTAGATATTACCAAGGACGTGACTGCGAATAAAACAGAGTTTATCCCTGCTGTTCCAAAGGAAGTGAAGCCATCTGTAGAGGAAATCACACAGGAAGATCTTCAGACAGCAGCAGATATGATCAATAAAGCGAAAAAGCCATATATTTTTGTAGGCGGAGGGGCAGTAGCTTCCAATGCCTGGGAAGAAGTCCGGGAACTGGCTTATAAGATACAGTCACCAGTGACAGATTCCCTTATGGGGAAAGGTGTTTTCTCAGGAGAGGACCCCTACTACACAGGTATGCTGGGGATGCACGGAACCAAAACCTCCAATCTGGGCGTTACAAGATGTGATCTTCTGGTAGCTGTAGGCGTGCGATTTTCTGACCGTGTAATTGGAAATGCCAAAAATTTTGCAAAGAATGCCAAGATCATCCATATTGATGTGGATGGAGCAGAGATTAATAAAAATGTTTTAGTGGACTGCCGTATTATTGGAGACGCCAGGGAAGTGCTGAGACAGCTTCTGCCTATGGTACAGCCGGCAAAACATGAGGAATGGATAGAAGAAATCGAAGGCCTGAAGGCAAAATATCCTCTTACTTATAATCCTCAGGGCCTTACAGGTCCGGCAGTCATCGAAGAGCTGTACAGACAGACCAAGGGAGATGCCATTATCACTACAGAGGTAGGGCAGAACCAGATGTGGGCGGCCCAGTATTATAAATTTAAGAATCCAAGGACTTTTCTTTCATCCGGTGGCTTAGGCACTATGGGATATGGCCTGGGAGCAGCTATTGGAGCCAAGATGGCAAATCCGGATAAGGTAGTCATTAATGTGGCAGGAGACGGATGTTTCCGTATGAATATGAATGAACTGGCAACAGCCACCAGAAACAATATGGCTCTGGTGGAGGTGATCATCAATAATCAGGTCCTGGGCATGGTGCGCCAGTGGCAGACTCTTTATTATGAAAAACGGTATTCCAATACCATACTTCAGGATAAAGTAGACTATGTGAAGCTGGCAGAAGCCATGGGAGCTGTAGGTATAA
This sequence comes from Blautia sp. An46, assembly GCF_002161645.1. Lineage (NCBI taxonomy): Bacteria > Bacillati > Bacillota > Clostridia > Lachnospirales > Lachnospiraceae > Blautia > Blautia sp. An46. The sequence continues at coordinate 56,236 of NZ_NFIF01000019.1, forward strand.
GGGTCACAAAGAAGGAAGATCTTCCAGGCGCTATCCGCAAAGCTATTGATTTAAACACCACAGTTCTGATCGACTGCGTGATTGACAGTGATGATAAGGTATTCCCTATGGTGTCACCGGGAGCCAACATTGAAGACGCCTTTGATGCAGAGGATCTGAAAACGGACAACTAATGTCTTCCTGAAAAAGACAGATGTTTTTATTGACAAAAATATATCAAAGGATTAGAATAAGTACAGCACGTAGATATGAGGTGACGCAGCAGCAAGTCATGAGAGACTGCGGCACCTCATTCTTTTATAATAAAGCTAAGAGGAGGAAAGAGTCGTGAGCAGAGTTTATAACTTTTCAGCAGGTCCGGCAGTACTGCCGGAGGAAGTTTTAAAAGAAGCAGCAGAGGAGATGCTGGATTACAGGGGATGCGGAATGTCCGTTATGGAGATGAGCCACCGCTCCAAAATGTTTGAAAACATTATCCAGGAAGCTGAGTCTGACTTAAGAGACCTGCTAGAAATTCCGGAAAATTATAAGGTACTGTTTCTTCAGGGAGGAGCCAGCCAGCAGTTCGCCATGATTCCCATGAACCTTATGAAGAATCGGGTGGCAGATTATATTGTTACAGGCCAGTGGGCAAAAAAGGCATGGCAGGAAGCCCAGAAATACGGAAAGGCAAATAAAATCGCATCTTCCGAAGATAAAACATATTCTTATATACCGGACTGTTCTGACCTTCCCATCAGTCCTGATGCGGATTACGTATATATCTGTGAGAACAATACTATCTATGGAACAAAGTTCAAAAAGCTTCCAAATACAAAAGGAAAAACCCTGGTAGCAGACGTATCTTCCTGTTTCCTCTCCGAACCGGTAGAGGTGAGCAAATACGGCATTCTGTATGGCGGAGTACAGAAAAATATCGGCCCTGCAGGCATGGTAATCTCCATTATCCGGGAAGACCTGATCACCGAGGATGTTCTGCCGGGAACGCCTACTATGCTGACTTTTAAAACCCATGCTGACGCAGGCTCAATGTACAATACGCCAAACTGCTACTGTATCTATATGTGCGGCAAAGTATTTAAATGGCTGAAGAAAATGGGCGGCCTTTCTGCAATGAAAGAGCGCAATGAGAGAAAAGCGAAAATCCTCTATGATTTCCTGGATTCCAGCAGCCTGTTTAAAGGTACAGTGGTGCCGGAAGACCGATCCCTTATGAACGTACCGTTTATCACAGGAAATAAGGAACTGGACGCCAAATTTGTAAAAGAAGCCCAGGAAGCAGGATTTGAAAATCTGAAGGGACACCGGACTGTAGGCGGCATGAGAGCCAGCATTTACAATGCTATGCCGGTAGAAGGGGTGGAATCCCTTGTGAACTTTATGAAGAACTTTGAAAAGGAGAATGGATGATCATGTTTCAGTATCATTGCTTAAATCCCATCTCACCGGTGGGCCTGGAGAAATTTCCGGGAAAATATGAGAATACAGAGGAACTTGCCCAGGCAGATGCTATTTTGGTAAGAAGTGCAGATATGCACAGCCTGGAGCTTGCAGATAAGACCGTAGCTGTAGCCAGAGCCGGAGCAGGCGTAAACAATATCCCCCTGGAGGAAATGGCTAAAAAGGGCGTAGTTGTTTTCAACACTCCCGGTGCAAACGCCAATGGCGTAAAGGAAATGGTCATTGCAGGTATGCTTTTAGCTTCCAGAGATATTGTAGGCGGTATTGAGTGGCTGGAACAGCAGGAGGCTTCTGAGGATATTGCCAAGAAGGCAGAAAAGCAGAAGAAAAAATTTGCCGGCTGTGAGATCAGCGGGAAAAAGCTGGGAATCATCGGCCTGGGAGCCATCGGCGTGAGAGTAGCCAACGCAGCAGTTCATCTTGGCATGGAAGTTTACGGCTATGACCCCTTTATTTCTGTAGATGCAGCCTGGAGCCTGTCCAGGAGCATCCATCATATCAATGATGTGAATATGATCTACCGTGACTGCGACTATATAACCATACATGTGCCTCTTATGGACAGTACCAGAAATATGATCGGAAGAGACGAAATCGCTCAGATGAAGGAGGGCGTGGTCCTTCTGAACTTTGCCAGAGATCTGCTGGTAGATGAGGAGGCTCTTGCAGAAGCCCTCCGGGAAGGAAAAGTAAAGAAATATGTGACAGACTTTGCCAATCCTCTGGTGGCCAGCACACCGAACACCCTGGTGACCCCTCATCTTGGAGCGTCTACAGAAGAGTCTGAGGACAACTGTGCTGTAATGGCGGTCCAGGAACTTATGGATTATCTGGAAAACGGTAATATTAAAAATTCCGTAAACTATCCCAACTGCGATGCAGGAGCCTGTGTAGATGTGGGGCGTGTGACGATCAATCACAAAAATATCCCAAATATGATCAGCCAGTTTGCAAAAGCTTTGGGAGATGCCGGAGTGAATATTTCAAATATGACTAATAAGAGTAAGGGAGACTACGCTTATACAATGATCGACGTATCCTCCCCTATTTCCAAAGAGGTGGCAAAAGCCTTAAAGAACATTAAAGGCGTATACAGAGTTCGTATTGTAAAATAAAACGGGGTAGTAATGAAAACGAAAACATCTTTTCAAAGAAAGCTGAAACAGATGAAGAAAGCAAAAACACTGTTTGGTTCTATAAGGAGGAACCGTAAAAGAATCGGCAAAACGATAAAATTCCTTGAAAAATTGAAAATTCACAAGGATTAGGAGGTTTTTATGGCAGTAGTAAAACCATTTTCCGCAATTCGGCCTCAGGCAGTGAAAGCGGCAGAAATCGCGGCCCTTCCCTATGATGTGGTGACCAAAGAGGAAGCCAGAGAAGAGATTAAAAAACATCCCCTGTCCTTTTTGCGGGTTGACCGTCCGGAAACAGAATTTCCTGATGAGACAGACATGTACAGTCCGGAAGTCTACAAAAAAGCCGGAGATAATCTCTGGGAACTCCTGGATAAAGGAGACTTATGCCAGGACATGGAAGAATGCTACTATATCTATGAACTTGATAACGGAAAACATGTTCAGACAGGGGTGGCTGCCTGTGTGTCTGTGGATGACTATTTGAACCATGTGATCAAATGCCACGAAAATACCCGTCCGGAAAAGGAGTTGGACCGAATCCGTCATATCCAGGGATGTCAGGCCCAGACAGGGCCTATTTATCTGGCCCATCGTCCTGACCCGGAACTTCGAAGACTTCTGGATATACGGAAACGGAGCTACCCTTCTTATAATTTCCTGGCAGAGGATGGAGTGCGCCATAAAGTCTGGGTCATATATCAGGGAAATGTGATAGAAAAAATCCAGAAGCTTTTTGGAAAAATGGACAGTATCTACATTGCTGACGGTCATCACAGAGCGGCGGCAGCAGTAAAGATTGCCCAGAAACAGCGAGAAAAGAATCCAATGTATACAGGAAAAGAGCCTTTTAACTATTTCATGAGTGTACTTTTTCCCTGGGATGAGCTGCGTATTATTGAGTATAACCGCGTGGTGAAAGATTTGGCAGGAAAAACCAGAGAAGAGTTTTTAAGTGAGGTGGAAAAATACTTTTTCGTAAAGGAAAACGGAGACTCACCGGTGAAGCCTGAGAAAAAAGGTACTTTTGGTCTTTATGTGGGAAAATCCTGGTATAATCTGAAAATAAAGGAAGAATATCGTTCTTCTGATTCTGTAAAAAGCCTGGATGTATCGATTCTTCAGGATTATCTCCTGGAACCGGTCCTGGGAATACATAATCCCAAGGAAGACCCCAGAATTCGGTTTGAAGGCGGGGTCCGAGGCCTCCAGGAACTGGAGCAGGAGGCAGACCAGACAGATGGAGCTGCCTTTACCCTTTATCCCACCAGTATGGAAGAACTGGTGAAAGTGGCAGATGAGGGTAAGCTCATGCCTCCAAAGTCTACCTGGTTTGAGCCGAAGCTGAGAAGCGGCCTGTTTATCCACAGGATATAACGAAGAAAAGGGGCGGAGATTCTGGATTGTGAAACCAGAGTCCCGCTCCTTTTTATTATAACAGACAGTTTCAAAGACCTGCTGCCTATCGTTTGATTTAATAGCTGTCTACATGAAGAAGTTCATGCACTTTGCCCTTTAACAGACCGTCATAGAGGGAAAGAATCAGCGGATTTTCATCAGCTTTCCGGATGCTGGTAACATTATCTGCCTGATACAAGCCGTCTCTTCTGGCGGATTTAGTGCGGTTGCCAGCTCTTGGGGGCTGTCCTCCTCCCATGATACAGCCTCTTCTGCAGGCCATGATCTCTACGATATGATAATGTTTTTTTCCACTCTTGATATTTTCCATAACTGTCCGGGCATTAGCCAGACCGCTGGCTACGCAGACATTAAGAGGAATTCCCTGGTAGGTAACGGAGAATTCTTTGATTCCCTCATCGCCTCTGGCTCCGGCCTCTGCTACAGAGTCCATAGTAGCCTTGTCATGTTTGTCAGCAAAGCGGCGAAGCATAGCTTCCGTAACACCACCGGTTACGCCAAAGATCACGCCAGCCCCGGAACCGAAACCAAAGGGCATGTCACAGGCTTCCGGCACAAGGGTAGCAAACTCAATGCCGGAGTTGCGGATCATGCGGATAACTTCTGTGGTAGTGATGACCACATCGGTATCCTGCTCACCTTTTGTAAAGTTGTTGGGACGGAGAATCTCCATCTTCTTTGCAGTACAGGGCATAATGGAAACCACAAAGGTCTTTTTGCCCTGATTTTTTTCATAGCCTCTGTAATATTCTTTCATAACTGCGGAGAACATTCCCTGAGGAGAACGGCAGGTAGAAAGATTATCTTTATATTCCGGATACTGGTCGCAGAGGAATTTTACCCATGCCGGACAGCAGGAGGTAAAGAGAGGAAGTTTGTCGCCCTGTCCCAGACGTTCCAGGAATTCTTTGGATTCTTCCATGATGGTCAGGTCAGCGGCAAAGGCTGTATCATATACCTCGTCAAATCCCATACGATGGAGTACAGCTACCAGTTTGCCCATAACACTGTGACCCTTGTCCAGTCCGAAAGCGTCCCCTACGGCTACCCGGACAGCAGGAGCTACCTGTGCAACTACCCGGGTATCGGGGTCGGCAATGGCCTCCCATACTTCATCCATGTGGGTCTTTACGCTGATAGCGCCTGTAGGACAGTAGACCCTGCACTGGCCGCAGCTTACACAGTCCGTTTCAGCCAGAGTCTTATTAAAGGCCGGCATAACCATGGCATCAGTGCCTCGGAAAGCAAAGCCTAAAACACCCAATCCCTGAATTTCGCTGCAGGCACGGACACAGTCACCGCAGAGAATACATTTATTAGGATCACGGACTAATGCAGGAGAACTGGTGTCCAGAGGACGGATCTCTCTGGTATTCTGGAATCGAACTGTGGTGATATTCATTCTGTGAGCCAGGTCCTGAAGCACACATTCGCCGCTTTTTACACAGGTAGTACAGTCACGGCAATGGGCGGAAAGAAGCAGCTCTACGATCAGTTTTCTGTATTTTTTTATTTTGCCGGAGTTGGTATAGATCACCATGCCGTCTCTCGGCACCTCAGAGCAGGAGGCAAAGGTTCTTCCTCTGTCATCCTCTACAGTACACAAGCGACAGGCGCCGAAAGTGGACACTTCTGAATGATAGCAAAGCGTAGGCAGATTGATACCGGCATTCCGAATGACAGAAAGGACATTTTTCTCGTCTGTAAATTCAACTTTTCTGCCGTCTATTGTCATAAATCCCATAAATTATCCCTCCTAATATTCAACGTATACCGCATCAAATGCACAGTTTTCACGGCAGGCGTCACATTTGATACATACATCCGGATTGATGTGGTAGGCCTGTTTGCGCACACCGGAAATGGCGCCTACAGGACAGTTCTTAGCACATTTGCCGCAGCCTTTACAGAATTCCGGATTAATAATGTACTTGCGCATAGCCGTACAGCTCTTTGCCGCACATTTGTGTTCCAGTATATGTTCTTCATATTCCTTACGGAAGGTTTTTAAAGTGCTGATAACAGGAAGAGGAGCGCTCTTTCCAAGACCGCACAGAGCCATATTTTTGACCATAGCAGCCAGCTCTTCCAGAGTATCCAGATCTTCCAACTTTCCTTCCCCGTTTACGATCCGTTCCAGAATTTCCAGCATGCGCTTGGTTCCCTCACGGCAGGGAACACATTTACCGCAGGATTCCCGCTGGGTAAAGCTCATAAAGAAACGGGCCACTTCCACCATACAGGTATTTTCATCCATGACAACCAGACCGCCGGAACCCATAATAGCGTTGTATTTCTTAACATTGTCAAAATCCAAACCTACATCCAGATGTTCACTGGTAAGACATCCTCCTGAGGGGCCGCCGATCTGGATAGCTTTAAAGTCTCCTCCCCCTTTGATGCCTCCTCCGATATCATAGATGATCTCCCGGAGGGTAGTACCCATGGGAACTTCGATAAGACCAGTATTTTCAATAGCTCCGGTAATGGAGAAGGTCTTGGTTCCCGGGCTGCCTTCTGTTCCGATAGTGCGGAACCAGTCAGCGCCTTTTAAGATAATGCCAGGCACGTTGGCAAAGGTTTCAACATTATTTAAAACTGTAGGCTTCGCCCAGAGACCATGATCTACAGTTCTGGGAGGCTTCACACGGGGCATACCTCTGTCGCCTTCGATAGAGGCGGTAAGTGCAGAACCTTCGCCGCATACAAAGGCACCGGCTCCCCGATTGATGTGGAGGCGGAAGGAAAAGCCGCTTCCCAGGATATTCTCTCCCAAAAGCCCCTTTTCTTCTGCCTGGCGGATAGCCTTGCGCAAACGGGCTACGGATAAGGGATATTCTGCACGTACATAGATATAGCCATCATGACAGGCAGTGGCATAGGCCCCTATGGTCATACCTTCGATGAGACGGTAGGGATCCCCTTCCATTACGCTTCCATCCATGAATGCGCCAGGGTCTCCTTCGTCGCCGTTACAGACGATGTAATGCACAGGCTCTTCTTTATGGGCAGCTACCTGTTTCCATTTTCTTCCTGCCGGAAAACCGCCGCCTCCACGGCCTCTTAATTTGGACTTGTCTACTTCTTCCAGAACATCTTCCGGAGTCATATCAAAAAGAGCTTTTGTCAGGGCGTCATATCCACCGGAAGCTATGTATTCATCCAGAGATTCTGCATCGAATTTTCCACAGTTTTCCAAAACAATCCTGGTCTGCTTAGCGATAAAAGGAATCTCATCAGGTGAGGCGTAAGACTGTCCGCCTTTTTTATAGAACAGATGCTCCACAGGCTCTTTATTCAGCACTGTTCGCTGGAAGATTTCCAGGCAGTCTTCTTCGCTTACTTTTACATACTGATAGTGTAAAGGCTCAATACGCACCAATGGTCCTAATTCGCAGATTCCCTGACATCCGGTCTTTACGGTACCGATGTGAGGAACATCTTTCTGGAATTCTACAGATACTCCAGGTAAATCCTGGCATAATTCTTTCATTTTTTCATAGATTTTTTCTGAACCGGAAGCAACACAGCCGGTTCCTGCACATACCAGAATACGGCAGTCAAAGGAATCGATTTCTTTTTGGGCAAGTTCCCGCTCTTTTAACAGAGCGTCTCTGTTTTCAATTATCATACATTGTCACCTCGCAGTTCTGTGATCAGTTCCAGAGCTTTTTCAGGCGTCATGGAAGGATGGACTTCATTATTTACTGTCAGGGTAGGAGCAAGTCCGCAGGCGCCCAGACAAGACACAGTTTCTACAGTGAACAGCATATCGTCTGTGGTATGCTTTTTCCGGCTCAGTCCCAGCTCTTTCTGCAGGGCCTCCAGGATAGGGATAGATTTACGCACATGACAGGCAGTTCCGTCACAGACCTTGATGATATATTTTCCTTTTGGCTCAAAAGAAAAGTTTTCATAAAAGGTTGCAACACTGTAGGCCTTGGCCTCTGTCACGCCGATTTCCTTGGCTACATAAGTGAGAAGTTCTCCGGGAAGATAACGATATTCTCCCTGGATATCCTGCATAATGGGAATCAGAGAACTTGCTTTCCGTCCATAGTAGTCAATGATCTCATCGGCTTTTTCGTAGTAGCTTTGGTCGAGCATGCATTAGTACCTCCTTGTTCGTGATTGTAAAATCGCTGTTAAGAAAAATTTATATGCGAAGTTATCCTAATTATACTTTATGTGTGTAAAATGCACAACATTTTTGTAGAAGAAAAATAAAATTTATACAATTTACAGATATCCCCTTTACCGCGGCAGTTTGAAACTTTACAACCCCAAAATTTGATGATAAAATAAAACAAAGGAGGAGCATTATGTCTGAAAAATTATATGAGATGATGGACTGGCCGGAAATTGAGGCCATTGTATATTCTGAGGAAAGTGAACCAAGAAGGCTTTTGGGACCCAGAGTCACCCCTGAGGGAATTCTGATCCAGTGTTTTCTTCCTGATGCCCGGCAGGTGAAAGTAGTTCTCACCAAGGGAAAACAGGAATATGAGATGGAACAGGAAGATGAGGCTGGATATTTTGCTGTTCTGATCCCAGGGGATAAAATTCCCAAGTATAAATATGAAGCAGTGTATGATGAAGGCGTTGTAGAGAAATTTTATGATCCCTATGCCTTTGATAAACAGATTACCGTGGAACAGGAGCAGCAGTTCTGTGCGGGAATCTGTTATGATATTTACGAAAAATTAGGTGCGCATCCCATGACTATCCATGGAGTGTCCGGTGTTTATTTTGCTGTTTGGGCGCCTAATGCTATGCGTGTCAGTGTCGTGGGAGACTTCAACCACTGGGATGGCAGAAGGCATCAGATGAACCGCCTCAGTGTTTCGGGAATTTATGAGCTCTTTATTCCCGGAGTCAAGGCAGGATCTTTGTACAAATATGAAATTAAGGCAAAAGGCTCTCTGGTTTATCTGAAGTCAGACCCTTATGGAAACGAATCAGAGCTTCGGCCAAAGACAGCTTCTGTTGTTACAGATCTGAAAGGTTATCAGTGGAGTGACGGAGATTGGATGAAATCCAGAAAGCAGCTCCAAGATGAGAAGAAACCTCTGGCGGTATATGAGATGCACCTGGGCTCCTGGAGAAAACCGGAGGAGGAAGGAAGACTTTTCTACAATTACAGGGAGATTGCACCTATTCTGGCTGATTATATTAAAGAGATGGGATATACCCATGTGGAACTGATGCCCATTATGGAACACCCTCTGGACGAGTCCTGGGGATATCAGGTAACAGGATATTATGCGCCTACCAGCCGCTATGGAAGCTGTGAAGATTTTATGTACTTTATGGATTACATGCACCAGCAGGGAATAGGTGTGATTCTGGACTGGGTTCCTGCTCATTTTCCAAAAGATACTTTTGGACTTTCCAACTTTGACGGCACCTGCCTTTATGAGCACCTGGACCCAAGACAGGGGATGCATCCTCACTGGGGAACTTTAATCTATAATTACGGACGTCCTCAGGTGAAAAACTTCCTGATTTCCAATGCTCTGTTCTGGGCAGAGAAGTATCACGCGGACGGAATCCGTATGGATGCTGTGGCATCTATGCTCTATCTGGATTATGGAAAGAATGACGGAGAATGGGTAGCCAACATTTACGGCGGGAATGAGAATCTGGAAGCTATCGAATTTCTGAAGCATCTGAATTCTGTTTTCAAGAAGAAACACCCAGATGTGCTTCTGATAGCAGAGGAGTCTACAGCCTGGCCGAAGATTACCGGAGATGTAGAAGATGATGGCCTTGGATTTGATTATAAATGGAACATGGGATGGATGAACGACTTCATTGATTATATGAAGAAAGATCCTATATACAGAAGCGGGGCTCATGATGAGCTGACCTTCAGCATGATTTATGCGTATAGTGAAAAATTCCTTTTAAGTCTGTCTCATGATGAAGTGGTTCATGGAAAATGTTCTCTCCTGAATAAAATGCCAGGAGAAAAGGAGAAGAAGATGGCAAATCTTCGGGCAGCTCTTGGCTATATGATCGTCCATCCCGGCAAAAAACTGCTGTTTATGGGACAGGAATTTGCTCAGGAAAGAGAATGGTCTGAACAAAGAGAACTGGATTGGAATCTTCTGGAGGAGAAAGACCACAAGCAGATGCAGGATTATATGAAAGCTCTGCTGAAGTTGTATAAAGAACAGCCGGCTCTTTATGAAGAAGACTACGATCCAGCAGGATTTGAGTGGATCAATGTTATGGAGACTGAGAAAAACATGCTTACCTTTATCAGAAAAGGTAAGAAAAAGGACAGTACATTGGTGGTGGTTTGTAATTTTTCTGCACTTCCCTATGAGAAATATCAGATGGGAGTTCCCTATCCTGGAAAGTATAAAGAGATTTTTAACAGTGATGCAAAAGTCTATGGAGGAACAGGTGTAGGGAATCCGAGAGTCAAGGTCTCCAAGAAAGAAGAGTGGGATGAGAGAAAGAACTCTATTGTAATCAATGTGGCGCCCCTTTCCGTACAGATTTTCTCTTATACAAAGAATGAGACAAAGAGGACCGGAAAGAAAGCAGAAAAAGAAGAACAGACAACTGTATCTACAGTGCGCAGGAAACTGGAGCAGAAGATTGAAGAGGAAAGAATAAAAGCAGAGAAGGAACAGGAAATTGTTCTTCCAAAAGAACCTCAGAAAAAACTCCAGACAGCGAAAAAAGAGCCGGAGAAATTAGAGACCAATAAGAAGGAACCGGAGAAGCTGGAGACCAGCAAGAAGGAACCGGAGAAGCTGGAGAACAGCAAGAAAGAACCGGAGAAACTGGAGACCAGCAAGAAGGAACCGGAGAAACTGGAGACCAGCAAGAAGGAACCGGAAAAATTAGAGACAAGTAAGGAAGAAACATATAAACCAGAGGTGGAGAAAAAAGTACAGGAGAAGAAAAAAGCTTCTGGTAAAAAAACCGGGACAAGGTCCAGAGGAACTACGAAAAAATAGTTAAATAGAATTACAGGGAGAGGGGCTTTTGCAGAATAAATCTTAAAAATAAAAAGGAATTCTGCAACAGTCCCTTTCTATGCGAAAGGAAACAAGGAAAGGGAAACATAAAGACTATGAACATTTTTTTATCAGAAACGCTGGAATTTGAAAGTATCCGCGACTTCTTTCACCACTATTTTACCTGGGCTTTCTGGGAAAAGCAGCTCCCGGTCATCGGAACCTTTGTGGGCAGAGTGATCCTGGCTATTGTAGTCTACATCATAGCCAGTAAACTGATCCAGAAACTTACCAGATTTATTGTCGCTTCCATGCGAAAGGCAAATGTGGATACGGGAGTGACCCAGTTTGTTTCATCAGTGGTGAAGGCGGCACTGTACTGTCTGCTGGTAGTATCCATTGCTACCAGCTTCGGGGTGAAAGAATCTTCCATTGCTGCATTAGTTGCTTCTGGTGGTGTTGCCATTGGTCTGGCCCTCCAGGGAGGTCTATCCAATTTGGCCGGAGGTGTTATTATCCTGGCACTAAAGCCTTTTGTGGTGGGAGATTATATTATTGAGAATACAGATAAGCAGGAAGGAACTGTAGTCAGGATTGATTTGTTTTATACCACACTTTCTACAGTAGACAACCGCCGGATCACGATCCCAAACGGAACGCTTACCAGTGCAAGTATTGTAAATGTAACTGCCCAGGATAAGCGGCAGCTGGACTTGAAAGTTCAGATTTCCTACAGTTCGGATCTGAAAAAGGCAAAAGGAATCTTGGAGAACATGCTTTATGGAGAAGCCTGTATTTTACATGATGACGGGATCCAGGTTTTTGTAGATCAGCTTGCAGCAGATGGGGTAGTGCTTGGACTCAGAGCCTGGGTAGGATCTGATGATTACTGGCCTACCAGATGGAAACTAAATGAAAAGATTAAGCTGACATTTGACGAAGAAGGTATTGAACTGCCATATACTCAGATGGATGTGCATATAAAACAATAGGGGCTTTTTACAGATTCTGCTTTATAGAGAATTTATAATTTTTAAGATTCCAGAAATACTTTTTCGAAATACTTGGTGTTAGAATATACTTTAGGACAAATTATCAGATACCAGGAAGGAATAGTGAAATGAGAACACAAGTACTCTATAAAAGCAGAACGGGCAACACAGAGAAGCTGGCAAAAGCCATTTTTGAAGCAATACCCGGAAAAAATAAAGATATTGCTCCGTTTCAGGGACAGACAGATTATGATATGGGAGATATATACTTCATAGGATTCTGGACAGACCGGGGAAGCGCCAGCATGGATGTGCTGGACTATCTGGGCAGCCTTCAGGGAAAGCGGATCGCACTTTTCGGCACCTGCGGTATGGGCCAGAGTCCAGACTACTATAAAAAGATCGAAGATAATATACGGGTTTTTATAGAGGATGATAATGAATATATGGGAGCCTATATCTGCCAGGGAAAGATGCCGATGACTGTAAGGGAAAAATATGAGCATATGAAGAATTCCAGCAATAAGAAGCAGGTGGAGGCTATGATTCAGAAATTTGATATGGCGATGCTTCATCCTGATGAACAGGATCTTCAGGGAGCGAGGAAATTTGTAAAAGAAGTCTTTGAAAAAATAGAGAAAGAAGAGCAGGAAAATGGATAAGTTAAAAGAAAAGCTTTCAAGATTTATGTATGGACGCTATGGAAGTGACCGACTGAATATATTTATGGTGATCGTGCTTCTGGTCTGCGCAGTGATTAATCTCTTTGTGCGGACCGGATATTTCAGCGTCCTTCTTACTTCATGGGAATTTCTGCTGCTGATATTGATTTATTACCGGATGTTTTCTAAAAATATCAGCAAAAGATATGCAGAAAATCAGAAGTATCTGGTGCTGGAAAATAAGGTGAAAAGATTTTTCGGAAAACAGAAATACATACAGGAACAGAGAAAAGACTTTCATATCTATACCTGCCCTCAGTGCAGACAGAAGATTCGGATTCCCAGAGGAAAAGGGAAGATCAGTATCCGCTGTCCGAAATGCGGAGCAGAATTTGTGAAAAAAAGTTAAGGTTATAGGCTAATGCCGATTTTGATGTTCTAATTAGTAAAAAAGAGACCATTTCCTGAGATGCAGGCTTAGATTAAGGCCTGGATCTTTGAGAAATGGTCTTTTTATATGCAATTTATAAGCTTAAAAATCTTTTACCCGGAAGATTTTTATCTGAGTCGTCCATTTACAGGCGGTTGTGAGGAATATTACTGCCATACCCTTTCCCGCTGCATCATCAGCATTTGAACCCGAAATGTCTTTTGTCAGATATTTTAGCAAGAGGATTAAAAATGTGAAATTCGTGAAAATCACAAGTTGCAAAATGCGAAAATATAAGGTATTGTTAAATCAGATAAAAAGATGTCCTTCAGAAAAGGAGTGGTCAGGGTGATAGAGGAAGCGAAAAAACTTGCCGAAAAGTATCTTGATGAGAAAACCTACCAGCATTCAGAGAGAGTAGCCAGGTATACAGAACAGAACCGCATGATACCGGAACACTTGAGGGAGCGGTGTATTGCCCTGGCCTGGATCCATGATGTGTGGGAGGACTCCGACTGCGGAACAGCAGAGATACTTGCCCTGGATGAAACCAGGAGGCTGGTAAAGTATATGAATTACATCACTCATGGGAAAAATGAAGAATCCTATGAGGACTACATAATCTCTATCAAAAATGCCCAGACCATTTATCCGGAGGTATGGTGGGTGAAGCTGGCAGATATGAAAGATCATCTAAGCCAGCGGGACACTCTGACCGAAAGACTTAAGAACAAATATTCTAAGGCATTGGCGATTCTTTTGTGAAAGAAATTCTTGACATATCTTTAAAAATCCAGTAAAATCAATTCTTGCAGAGAATTGCTGAAATAGCTCAGTTGGTAGAGCACTTCACTCGTAATGAAGGGGTCGTGGGTTCGAGTCCCATTTTCAGCTTATCCGGGGAAATGGCTGTGATCCGCTTGCAGGATTGCAGCCATTTCCCTTTATACATGATAATATGCAGCCGGCAGAGCGAGCTATCTATTTCGAACTATTTTGCAGGTGAATTTAGCCGGGATGTATAAAAATCCCGTCAAGCATGCATACTGTACTCAGATACAATGGCATACAAAATGCTGAGGCGTATAGAAATGCAGAAGTACACATAAAACTGCAGGACGGAAAGGATTTATGATGAAAATAAGAATTGGGATAATGCTGCTGCTTTTGGCAGTTCTGGGAACTGCTTTTACAGGCTGTAACGAGAAGGAAGAAAAGGACAATCTGGAACTGGTATGGGAGTTAGAATCAGATAAAGGACAGGATACATATGTGTGAGAAGAAAGAGAACAGGGTTTCCCTGCCCTCTTACGCCTGGTCTCCATGGAAGGAAGGCCGGAGCAAAGAGGAGCAGAGGGAACTTCAGGAGATCCAGGAGATCCGGATCCCCGACGGGGTCCGGGAGCTGGGAAATTATACTTTTTACGGATGCAGGAATCTGGTGACTTTGGAAATGACAGATTCTGTGAAAACTATTGGGGGCGGTTCTTTTACCGGCTGCGGAGCCCTGCGGAAACTTCATGTGCTTATGGAATCGGGAGGGACCTCCTGTATCCGGGATGTGGTCAGTGAAACTTTCCATGAAGTCTATGTTTCCATCAGGTTTCGGGACAGCAGGGAGGGAGCAGAGCTGATCTTCCCGGAATATTATGAGGAAGGAGTGGAGAACACTCCTGCCAGGATCCTGGAGACCCATTATCATGGCTGCGGCTACAAATACCGCCAGTGCTTTCTGGAAAAGAAAGTGGATTACCAGGGATATGACCGGCTGTTTTATCTGGCAAAGATCAATGAAAAACCGGAGATCCTTCTGCCTATGGCTATGGGAAGACTGCTCTGGCCCTGGGAACTTGGCAGCCAGGCAGAAGAAGAGTATCTGGAATATGTGAAAGAACATATACTGGAATGCGGCCTTTATTACATAGAACAGGAAGAATGGAACCGGGCTTTTTCTTATCTTGGACAGCGGAAGCTGTGGACAGAGGAGGCCATGGATCAGGTGATCAAGGAAGCTTCCGGTAAAGGAAGAGCGGAGATGGTCAGCTATCTCATGGAAGAGAAGCGGAGATTGTTTGCAAAACGAAAGAAAACTTTTGACCTATAGGAGAGAGAAAATATGGCCAGGGAAATGGAAAAGAGAATAGAGGATGTCTGCAGCAGGATTCTTATATCTTCCAGAAATGAACTCTATATCCATCTGCGTTTCTTTGATGTGGCACTGTCAGCCTTTACATATGTGATGGGAGAACAGAATGGAGAACTGGGTACCGACGGCGTGGGGATCTATTATGATCCCGGATATCTGGGAGGCCTGTACCGCCAGGGACGGCGGGAAGTGAACCGGGCTTATCTCCATATGATGCTCCACTGCCTTTTTGCCCATCTGTGGAAAAAGGTGAGGATCCGAAAGAAGGTAGCGGCCAAGGCTCTGGGGATTTCCCGGGAAGATGGAGAAAATGGGCAAGAGGATCTGACAGATATTCTCTGGGATCTGGCATGTGATATCAGTGTGGAATCTATTATTGACGGCCTGGCTCTTCATTGTGTGCGAAAGCCTATGTCCGGAGACCGGAGAAATCTCTATGCCAGTCTCAGAAAGAAAAGGAAGACCCTGAATGCAGAGGGGATTTTTGAAGAACTGGTGAAAATGCAGCCTTCCCAGGAGCAGGCCCTTCTTTGGGAAAGGGAGTTTCACTGTGACGACCACAGACTCTGGAAGGGAGGCAGGAAAAATCCTCCCAGCCAGAGGCCGGAGAAAAACTGGGAGGATATCCGGGACCGTATGGAGACTGAGATGGAAACTTTTGGCCAGGATATGGCACGGGGCCAGGCCGGCCTGAAGGAACAGATCAAGGCAGAAAACCGGGACACCAGAGACTATCGGCGGTTTCTTAGCAAGTTTGCAGTGCTGCGGGAAGAGCAGATGGTGGATCCGGATAGCTTTGACTATATTTTTTACAGCTACGGCATGTCCCTTTACGGAAATATGCCTCTCCTGGAACCTCAGGAGACCCGGGAAGTGAAAAAGATCCAGGACTTTGTCATTGCCATTGACACTTCCATGTCCTGTTCCGGAGAACTGGTCCGGGGATTTTTAAGAGAAACCTATTCCGTGCTCCGGGAGCAGGAATGCTTTTTCAGGAGAATGCAGATCCATGTGATCCAGTGTGACGAGAGGATCCAGAGTGATCGGCTGATCACCAGCCAGGAAGAACTGAAAGAATATATGGAAAACCTGGAGCTTGCAGGAAAGGGCGGGACAGATTTTCGTCCGGTGTTTCAATACATTCAGGAAAAACAGAGAAAAGGAGAACTCAGGGGGCTAAAAGGGCTTTTGTATTTTACAGACGGGAAAGGAATCTTCCCGGAGCGTATGCCTCCCTATGATGTGGCTTTTCTGTTGATGCAGAAGGAATATGAAGAGATTGAAGTGCCCTGCTGGGCCATGAAGCTGTATCTGGATGAGGAAGAACTTTTAGAGAGGAACGAGAGGACAGAAGAATGAATATAAAAAGAGCAAAACAGGAGATCAAAGATACGGTGGCAGCCTATCTTTTAAAAGACGATTACGGGGATTACTGTATCCCGGCTATAAGGCAGCGGCCTATACTGCTCATGGGACCTCCGGGGATCGGAAAGACTCAGATCATGGAGCAGGCAGCCAGAGAATGCGGCATTAATCTGGTGTCTTATACCATTACCCACCATACCAGGCAAAGCGCCATAGGGCTGCCTTTTATTAAAGAGAAAAGCTACGGGGGAGAGGCCCGGTCAGTCACTGAGTATACTATGAGCGAGATCATTGCTTCCGTGTATGACAAAATGGAAGCTACGGGAATCCGGGAGGGAATCCTGTTTATCGATGAGATCAACTGTGTTTCGGAGACTCTGGCTCCTGCCATGCTCCAGTTCCTCCAGTGCAAGACCTTCGGAAACCAGCAGGTGCCTTCCGGCTGGATCATTGTGGCTGCGGGAAATCCTCCGGAGTACAATAAATCTGTCCGGGACTTTGACGTGGTGACTCTGGACCGGGTAAAGAAGATCGATGTGCGGGAAGACTTCGGAGTCTGGAAAGAATATGCCTATGAGGCAGGGATCCACCCGGCGGTGCTTTCCTATCTGGATATCCGGAGAGAAAACTTTTACTGTATGGAAACCAGTATTGAGGGGAGAATGTTTGCCACCCCCAGAGGATGGGAGGATCTTTCCCAGCTTCTGTATGTATATGAAAAGCTGGGAAAAAGGCCGGACCGGGAGGTAGTCTGCCAGTATATCCAGCATTGGAAGGTGGCAAAGGATTTTGCCAATTATCTGGAGCTGTTTGAAAAATATCAGACAGATTACCAGGTGGATCAGGTCCTGGCGGGACATTTTGAAAAATTTGCCGTGGAAAAGCTCCGGCTGGCTTCTATGGACGAGCGGTTTGCAGTAGTGGGACTGTTTATGGGAAAACTGGGAGAAAGGTGCCGAGCTTATCATGAAAAAGACCTTCTGGTCACAGAACTTTTTGAAGTCCTGAAAGGATGGAAAAAGGCTCTGGAATCTGCAGAACATCCCTGGCAGGCTTTAGAGGACCGGATCTTTATGAGAGAAAAGGATCTGGAAGAAAAGAAGAAGGCAGACCTTCTTACACGGGAGGAAGAACATCTGAAACAGGAGATCCTGAAACTTCTGGGAATTTACCGGGATCTGGCAAAAGAAGGAGAGGCCCGGGGAGAAGGAAAAGAAGAAATCTTCCAGAAAGTTAAAGAAGCCTTCCAGAACCAGGCCGGGGAGCGTGAGGAATTGATAAAAGACACCGGAGAAAAGCTCCAGAATACTTTTGACTTCCTGGAGCTGGCTTTCCAGGAAGGACAGGAACTGGTGGTCTTTGTTACAGAACTGAATACCAACCCCTACAGCATGGAATTTATCAGTGAGAATGGCTGCGACAGTTATTATAAATATAACAAAAAACTCCTTTTCGACCAGGAGCAGAGAGAGATCCTGGAAGAGCTGGAAAATATTGAAGAGGAGCTCTAAAAGCAGGAAGTCCGAAACGGGATCCTGCAGACAGAGCCGGAGAAAAAGAGCAGGGAGGAATGAGGCCCATGAAAAAGGGAAAAGAACGGGGAAGCTGTGAGACCTGCACCTTCTATGTCTATGATGAGGAATACGAAGCCTATCTGTGCGACATGAATATGGACGAGGATGACTATGTGAGGATTTTGTCGGACCGGTACTATCAGTGCCCCTATTACCGGAATCAGGATGAATACGCAGTAGTGAGAAAACAGATGTAAAAAAAGAGAAAAGACTGCATTGTATGTTGTGCAGTCTTTTCTGTATTTGAGGGAAGATTTCTTGTGTTATGAGAATATTTTCAATTATAATAAAGAAAACAAAGGAAAGAAACAGAAAATGAAGATAGCAATTTGTGATGATGAGAAAAAAGCTTCGGAGGCCCTTCTGGAAATCCTTGAAGAGTGCCCGGAACCTATAGAGAAAACAGACGTATATTTCAGCGGCGAAGAACTTCTCCGGTCAACAGAACAGTATGATCTTCTGTTTCTGGATATTGATATGGAAGGGATAGATGGCATAGAGACCGCCAGAAAGATCCGGCTGAAGGATAAAAAAGTAAAGATCGTATATGTGACTGCCTACAGTGAATATGCAGGGAAAGCTTTCTCCGTCCATGCTTTCGGCTATCTGCTCAAACCGGTGAAGAAGACCAGTGTGCTCAAGCAGGTGGCAGATGCCCTGGCTTACCGGGAGGAGGAGCAGAAGCCCAGTCCAGTTCTGGAGTTTGAGACTTCCCAGGGAAGGACCAGGCTCCATACAGCAGATATTTACTACTTTGAGATCCGGGGAAGACAGATTAAGCTGGCGGCGGAAAAGGGCTGCTATGAAATGCGGGGAAAGATCGGTGATCTTCGGGAAAGAATGAAGGACTATGGATTTGCTTCTCCCCATAAAAGCTTTGTGGTAAACCTGGATCAGATACGGAATATCAAAGGCTACGATATTTACATGATGAGCGGGGAAATCCTTCCGCTGTCCCAGAAACAGGCAGTTTCTTTTAAGGAATGTCTGGGAAGATTTCTGGCAGAAAAAAACGGGAGCTCTTTTTAAGGGGGCTGCCTGACCTGCCGCAGGAGAAAAGAAGAGAAAGGGGAGGAGTACTTTGTATAGTTTATGGCTGCCGGATATTCTGACCATTCTGGGAGTTTCTGTCTGGTTTATATTTCGTCTCCGGAAGAAAAATGTCCGGTCCAAAGGCTATTATGTTTTCAGCGGACTGCTGTATCTGGCAGGGATCGTCCTGATCTGGGCCCTGTCCCGGGTACTGCTCTATGAGATCTATACCAGATATATGCTGAACTTTTCCGGATTTAACACTACTTTGAATCCCTATGGAAATGCCCAGCTGATCGCAGGAGTCATCCGTTGGGCGGCTCAAGGGGGCTGGGCATGGTTCCTTAGCAGTATCCTGAAACGGGGCAGGAGGGGCCATCTGAGCAAAGGCCAGTTTTTTATCTGTCTGGTCATGCCTATGCTCTCCCTGGTGATGATGCTCTCTTTTCTGACCTTAAGCGATTACTATGCAAGCTGGAACGGCTATCTGCTGGTGCTGGTAAATGTATTGCTCCTTCTGTTTATGAATATATTTGTGGTATATTTTTATATTACAGCGGTCCAGAGCAATGAGGCAGAAAAGAAGTCCAGGCTTTACCGGCAGAAGGAAATGCTGGTGTACCAGCATTATCAGAAGCTGGAAGAAAGCTATCGTCAGTCCAGAAAGATCGTTCATGACGTAAAGAACCATATCCAGGCCCTGGGAAAGCTTTATGAGGAAGGCCAGACAGAAGTGGCAGAAAAATATAAAGAAGAAGTTTTCCATCTTTTGAATCAGAACAATCATGCCTGGTATACGGAGAACCGGATGCTGAATATTATCCTGAATGAAAAACTCTGCCATGAAAATCTCCGGGATGCCAGACTGGAGCTTGATATAGAGGAGAACTGTCTGGACAGAATACAGGAGATCGATATTACAACGATCTTTGCAAATCTTCTGGATAATGCCATTGAGGCCATGGGCAGGGATAAGGAACCGGAAGAAAAGTATCTGAAGATCCTGGCAAAAAGAGAAAAAGAGTTTCTCATGATCCAGGTGGAAAATTCCAAGTCCAGGCACCCGGAAAAGTGGGAAGGCCATCAGGGACTGGGGCTGGAAAACGTAAGTGAAGCCATAAAACCATATGAAGGGAACTGCACCATTACAGATGAGGAGAAACGGTTTCAGGCAGTGATCCTTATCCCCAATACAGCGAAAAAAGATGGACGGATATAGTCTAGGGATAAAAAATACGGCAGTCATATGACTGGTTATGGAGAAGAAGGAAAACAGAGGAGGTGCGGAGTAAATGATGGATAGAATCGTGATTCTGCTGACGATCCTGATCGGAGGAGGGATTTCTCTGGTGCTCCTGATGGGAAAGGGTAGTTTTCTCATAGCAGGGTATAATACAGCCTCAGAAAAAGAGAAGAGAAAATATAATGAGAAAAAACTGTGCAGGACCACAGGAATTTATCTGGCTCTGATCACAGTCCTGGTCCTGGGGGCAGAGATCATGGGAGATAATATACCGGACTGGTATCTGGCACTGACCATGGGAGGCGTTTTTATCGGGCTGATCCCCACTCTCCTCTATGCAAATCTGGGCTGCAGGATAAAACCGGAAGAGGAAATCCTGCTGGAGGAAAGTCCAGAAAAGGAATTAAAAAGGAAAAAGGCCCGGAAGACAGGGACTATCATTACCATCCTCATTACCGGAGCTGCTCTGGTGTTTTCGACAGTACTGCTTTTTACCGGAAATGTGGAGGTTGTGATCCAGAATGACCAGTTGGAAATCCAGGGGTCTTACTGGTCAGACTATGAGCTGCCTCTTTCAGAAATACAGGCCGTTACTTACCGGGAGGACTTTGAAACAGGCAGTAAGCGTATGGGAGTCAACAGCCTGCAGCTTAATGAGGGAACTTTTCAAAACAAAGAGTTTGGAGAGTACACCATATACAGCTATGTCAGATGTAAAGATTTTGTGGTGATGGAAACAACAGACGGCGTGCTGGTGATAAATGGGAAAACTCCGGAAGAGACCAGAACGCTGTATGAGAAGATCCTGGCGGCGTCCGGGCTGGAGTAGGGGCAGAAAGGAGAAAGTTTATGACAAAAGGAAAATGGAGAAAAAAGATCCTGGCAGGCTTTTTGGGGATTCTGGCACTGGCTGCTTTGTCCGGCTGTCAGGAATCTCTTTCAGATGAGTTTCAGGAAGACCAGGTCATTGCAGAAGCGAAAGAAATGGTAGAAAGAATCAATGCCGGGGAACTGGAAGGAGTATGGGAAGATACCTTTAATGTGGTCATGCAGAATGGGACAGATCCGGAAGAACTTCAGGAAAATATTGACTATTATATGAAGGATAAAGGAGAATTTCAGGACTTTGACAGGATCCAGGTCCGGGGGATCACAGATCGGGACACAGGAACTCCTTATGCCACAGTTATGGTCCTGGCGGCTTATGAAGACGGAAAAGTCATGTTTACCATTTCCTTTGACACCGATATGAAATGTGCGGGATTTTATGTGAAATAGAGGAGTAATCTTGCAATGTTATTTTTTAATAATAAAAAATCCTGGATCCTGTGGGCAATCACTCTCCTGGCCGCAGGGGTGGCTTTCCCTTTTCTGCCGGAACAGATACCGGTGCATTGGAGCGCCGGAACAGCAGACGGATTTGCGGGAAAATGGGCGGTTTTTCTCTTCCCGGCTCTTCAGGCAGGAATCTTGCTTGTGAGCCGGATCCCTGGGGTAAAACAGTGGTGCCTGGTTAATAAAACGGGGATGGAAGGGAATGAGAGCCAGTATTACTTTAGAATCTTTTTTATCATTTTCCTTCTGGCTTTTGTGGAAGGTTTGAGTATCTGGTATGTATTTTAATTCTGGAATCCGAGACTCGGTCCTGCTATAATACAGATAAGAATCCAAGAGAGGTTAGGACTATGCTTGAATCATTAAATAACAATAAAAAGCTGCTTCCCCGGCAGGCTGCGGAACAGATCATAAAACTGATCCGGGAAAACCAGCTTCAGGCAGGGGAAAAGCTGCCTAATGAATTTGATATGGCCCAGCAGCTTTCTGTGGGAAGGGGAACCATCCGGGAGGCTGTGAAAATCCTGGAATCCAGAAATATCGTGGAGATTAGAAGAGGAAGGGGGACATTTGTATGTGAGCATCCGGGACTGATGGAGGATCCTCTGGGCCTTGCCCTGGTGGAAGATAAGGAGAGACTGGCTCTGGATCTGTGTGAGGTCCGTCTGATCCTGGAACCGGAACTGGCGGCCCTGGCGGCCAAAAGAGCAGGAGAAAAAGAGATCCGGAAACTGGAGGTGATCCAGGAACAGATCGAAAAACTTTGCAGGCAGGGAGAATCTTATCTGAAAAAAGATATGGAGTTTCATGAACTGCTGGCCCGGATCAGCCGAAACTATGTAATGCCCAGATTAGTGCCTATTATTCAGGAGGGTGTTTCCCTGTTTATAGAAGTCACGGAGCTTTCTCTGGCGGAAGAAACTTTAAGGACCCACCGGAAGATCGTGACATCTATACAGGATCATGATTCCCAGGGGGCCAGAGAAGCTATGAAGGAACATCTTCTCCTGAATCAGAAAAAAATACAGGAGAAGATATGGGAGAATAAATCCGAAACTTTTATTGACGGAGAAGGATAAAAGGTTTATTCTTAACATAAGACGTCATACGTGTTATGACATAGACTGTTTTCATGTCTGTTATGTAACCATGAAATACAGAAACAGTTGATCTTGATATGATAAAAGAAAAGGAGAAAAGTTATGAAGCTGAGAAGTCAGGAACTAAGAAAAATTGCTCCGGAACTGGACCCGCTGCGTCTGGGAACGGGATGGAAACTGGAGGATCTGTCAAAACCCCAGATTATGATCGAGAGCACTTTTGGAGATAGTCATCCAGGCAGCGGACATTTGCTGGAACTGGTGGAAGAGGCCAGAAAAGGGGTGGCTCAGGCCGGAGGACACGGAGCCAGATATTTTACCACTGATATCTGTGACGGAGAAGCCCAGGGACACGACGGCATCAATTACTCTCTGGCATCCAGAGATATGATCGCCAATATGATTGAAATTCATGCAAATGCTACGCCTTTTGACGGCGGGGTGTTTATTGCAAGCTGCGATAAGGGAATGCCTGCCCATCTTATGGGTGTGGGGAGAGTCAATATTCCTTCCATCATTGTGACCGGAGGAGTTATGGATGCCGGCCCGGACCTTCTGACCCTGGAACAGATTGGAAAATATAGCGCTATGTGTGAAAGAGGAGAGATCACAGAGGAGAAGCTGACTTATTATAAACACAATGCCTGCCCTTCCTGCGGCGCATGCTCTTTCATGGGAACGGCCAGCACTATGCAGATCATGGCGGAAGCTCTGGGACTGATGCTTCCGGGAAGCGCTCTGATGCCTGCCACGAGCCCGGATTTAAGAGAAGTGGCACGAAAAGCCGGCAAACAGGCCGTATGGCTGGCTCTTCATGACCTGACTCCGGACAAGATTGTGACCATGAAATCTTTTGAAAACGCTATAATGGTACATGCAGCAATTTCCGGCTCTACCAATTCTCTTCTCCATCTGCCGGCCATTGCCCATGAATTTGGTATTGAAATTGACGGCGATACTTTTGACAGACTGCACAGAGGAGCCCATTACCTGCTGAATATCCGTCCTGCAGGAGAATGGCCTGCACAGTTCTTCTACTATGCAGGAGGAGTTCCTACGATCATGGAAGAGATCAAGGATATGCTTCATCTGGATGTGATGACCGTTACAGGTAAGACCTTGGGAGAAAATCTGGAGGACTTGAAGAAAAACGGATTTTACGATAAGTGCGACGCTTATCTGGCAAAGGTAGGTCTGAAAAGAGAAGACGTGATCCGTCCCTTTGACAAGCCGTTTGGAACAGACGGAAGTATTGCCATTTTGTATGGAAATCTCTGCCCTGATGGCGCCGTGGTGAAGCACACAGTAGTGCCTAAAGAAATGTTTGAGGCGACTCTGAAAGCCCGTCCTTTTGACTGTGAAGAGGACGCTATCCATGCAGTTCTGATTCATGAGATCAAACCAGGTGATGCGGTGATTATCCGTTACGAAGGACCAAAGGGCAGCGGTATGCCGGAGATGTTCTATACCACAGAAGCCATTGCCTCTGACGCTGAGCTGGGAGCTTCCATTGCTCTTCTTACTGACGGAAGATTCTCAGGAGCTTCCAAAGGCCCTGCTATCGGACATATCTCTCCCGAGGCGGCGGCAGGAGGCCCTATTGCTCTGGTGGAAGAAGGGGATCTGATCGAAGTGAACATTCCCAAACGTATCTTGCGGATCGTGGGAATCGCCGGGGAGAAAAAGACGCCGGAAGAAATTGAAGAGATATTAAAAGAGAGAAAGAAACGCTGGAGCCCTAAACCAGCCAAATATGAGAAAGGCGTGCTGAAGATTTTCTCCGAAAAAGCTGTATCTCCTATGAAGGGCGGTTACATGGAATGATGAACCTGTTTGACATAAAAGGAAAAAAGGCTATTGTCACAGGAGGCACCAGAGGGCTGGGCTATGGGATTGCAGAGGGCTATCTGGAAGCCGGCGCACAGGTGGTGATCGTCGGAACTTCTGATAAGGTTTATGACGTAGCAGAAGACTTCAGGAACAGAGGCTTTGACTGCCAGGGTGTAAAGGGAAACCTTGGTGTGAGGGAAGAAGTCTATGCAGTCTTTAATCAGTGCCTGGAAAAGCTGGGCGGCGATGTGGATATTCTCCTTACGGCCCATGGAATACAGAGACGTCACAGCGCTGAGGAATTTCCAGTAGAGGAATGGGATGAAGTACTTAATGTCAATCTGACTTCTATATTTATTCTTTGTCAGGAAGCAGGAAAGATCATGCTGAAAAAAGGGTATGGGAAAATTATTACCATTGCCTCTATGAATTCTTTCTTTGGAGGACAGACCATCCCGGCCTATGCGGCGGCGAAGGGCGGTGTTGCTCAGCTTACCAAAGAGCTTACCAATGACTGGCTGGGAAGAGGAGTAAATGTAAATGCCATTGCCCCGGGTTATATGGCCACAGAAATGAACAAAGCACTGATGGATCCGGAGAACCCCAGGTTCAAAAGTATTTCAGAGAGGATTCCGGCAGGCCGCTGGGGAACCGGCGAGGATATGAAGGGAACCGCTATTTTTCTGGCTTCCCATGCCAGCGACTATGTCAGCGGAGCAGTGATTCCTGTAGACGGCGGCTATCTGGTAAAATAAATAAGGCATACAGGATAACGGGACATGGACAGCCGGAAAGAAGAGAAGGCATTTCCATGTCCCGTTTTTTGCTTTAATTCAGCAATAACTGTATAGAGGAACCCGATCTTCCGTAGTACAATAAAGATAAAATTTTAAGGTAATGTGAGGACTGGAAAAATGAAAAACAGACAGAAAAGCGCGCCTCAGCGGCTTTTGTGGGCCCAGTTTGACGCCTTGCAGATGGGATCAGGCTGGGACGAAGAGGACATTACAAAGCCTCAGATACTCCTGGAGGATGTATTTGGAGACAGCCATCCAGGCAGCGTTCACCTGGCGGGGCTTATGGAACAGGCAAAGTACGGGGTATTTGAAAAAGGAGGTTTTCCCGCCCAGTACCATACCACAGATATCTGTGACGGCTGCGCTCAGGGCCATGACGGCATGAATTATATTCTGGCTTCCAGAGAGGCTATCTGCGATATGATCGAAGTCCATGGTTCGGTCTATCCCTGGGACGGCATGATCCTGGCAGCCTCCTGTGACAAATCGATTCCTGCACAGCTAAAGGCAGCGGCCAGACTGGATATCCCTACGATTTTTATTCCCGGAGGAAGTATGCGTCCGGGACCGGATATGACCACCTCTCTGGTGGCAGGGGATATTTCTCTGCGGCAGAAGAGGAAGGACGCAGTTACTCCTCAGGAGGTACGGGACTATAAACTGACCGGCTGCCCTTCCTGTGGGGCATGTACCTTCCTGGGAACTGCCAGCACCATGCAGTGTATGGCAGAGGCTCTTGGACTGACCCTGCCAGGAGCGGCTCTTATGCCGGCTACTATGCGGGATATTCTGGGAAGCGCCAGAATGGCAGGGCGCAAGATCATGGAACTGGTGGATAAGGGGATCAAGGTCAGCGATATTGTGACCAGAGAGGCTCTGGAAAATGCAGTGATCATTCACAGCGCCATCGGAGGTTCCACTAATGCAACCATCCATCTTCCGGCGATTGCCAGAGAACTGGGAATTATTCTGGAGCCGGAACTTTTTGACCGGATCAATCATCAGGTGCCTCATCTGGGAAATATTACACCCAGCGGAGAACACCTTACCGAGGCATTCTGGTTTGCAGGAGGAATTCCCATGGTAGAGCTGGAGCTGCGGGATATGCTCCATCTGGATGTGATGACGGTTACAGGAAAGACCCTGGGAGAAAACCTGGAAGACTTGGAAAAAGAAAACTTTTTCCAGAGAAATCTGGGCTATCTCCACAATTACGGTCTGGAGAGAGAACAGGTGATCTTCCCAGTGGAAAAAGCCAGAGAAAAGGGCTCGGTGGCTATCTTAAGAGGAAATCTGGCTCCGGACGGGGCGGTGATCAAATATTCAGCCTGCACAGAAGCCATGCGGGAACGGAAGGGCCCTGCCAGGGTATTTAACTGTGAGGAAGATGCCTATCAGGCAGTAGTGGATAAAAAAGTAGCTCCGGGAGATATGCTGATCATCCGGTATGAAGGGCCGAGAGGGTCCGGTATGCCGGAAATGCTGATGACTACGGAAGCTATTGTCTGCGATGAAGAGTTAAATGGAGAAGTGGCGCTTATTACAGACGGAAGGTTTTCTGGTGCGACCAGAGGGGCGGCCATCGGTCATGTTTCTCCGGAAGCTGCGGCAGGAGGTCCTCTGGCTTTTGTAGAGGACGGGGATATCCTGGCCTACAGTGTAAAAAACCGGAGCCTGGATATTGTAGGAATCCGGGGAGAAGAAAAGTCTCTGGAAGAGATTGAAGAGATACTTCAGGAGAGAAGAAAAGCAGGAATACTGCCAAGACCAGAGAGAAAAGGTCTGCTGAAGCGTTATACCAGCCACGCTCTTTCCGCGATGGAAGGGGCCGGCTATGACTGTTAGAGAAAAGGAGTAGGAAGATGAAATCAAAATGGATCACGCCGGCAGTGACGGCGCTGGATAAAGAGGGACATGTGGATATTGAAGCCAATAAAAAAATTTATGACTTCCTGATTGATCATGGAATGGACGGGATCCTGCTTTTCGGCAGTATCGGAGAGTTTTTTGCTATTTCCATGGAAGAAAAAAAGGCGCTTATAAAAGAGGCTATAGCTCATATCAGCCATCGGGTGACCGTATATGTGGGAACCTGCCATATGGAGTTTGAGCAGTGTGTGGAACTGTCCAACTATGCACTGGCACAAGGTGCGGACGGGGTGATGGTGATCTCTCCTTACTATTTCAGCCTTCCTGACAGCGCTCTGCTGAATTTTTATGACACTTTGGCAGACCGGGTCAATGGCCCGCTGCTATTATATAATTTTCCCGACAGGACGGGACATGACCTGTCGCCGGACCTGATTTATACTTTGGTATCCAGACATAAAAATATTGTGGGAATCAAAGATACGGTAGCTACTATGGGCCATACCAGAGGGATTATCCAGAAAGTGAAAAAAGAGTTTCCGGGTTTTCTGGTTTATTCGGGATTTGATGAGTTTTTCGGTCACAATGTATTATCCGGAGGAGACGGCTGTGTAGCCGGTCTGTCTAACTTTGCTCCGGATGTGGCCTCTGCCTATGCCGCTGCGGCAAGAGCAGATGATTTGGAGGGAATGAAGAAGTGTCAGCAGCAGATCGACGGCCTTATGGCTATTTATGACGTGGCGCCTCAGTTTATTCCTATCATTAAGAAGGCTATGGTTTTAAGAGGAGTGGAGATGGAGCCTCTTTGCGCCCAGCCTCTGCTGGCGGCTACAGAAGAAGAGACAGAGAAAATCCGCAGGATTTTAGAAGAGGGAAATCTGCTGTAAGGAGATAAAGGAAAACGGGTCCGTTCCGCCACGGCATCCACAACCTGGATAATATCCAGAATGCCTACAAGGTCATCCAGAAGTGCCATTTTCAGATACTTTCCAAGAATTGCGTGCGAAGAAAATTATCATGACAAGCTATTACCTGAATTGAGCAAAGAAGATTTTCCTTGTCTGACGTATACACGAGATTTAACTGATTGGCATGATTTTATCAGAAGAACGCCAGAAGAATATGAAGCATGGATTGATGGGGCATCGAAAGAATGCGAAACCTTAGAATTGAAAATATTATCGGATATGAGCCAAGAAGAAAAGCCGATTTTTGTAGATACCAATATTTCCATTGAAACGCTGAGAGCTATTGCCGACCATGGAAGAACCTGACCCGGAGCAGGCATTGGAAAACTATCGGCAGAGCTTAATGAGGATTCATTCTCAAGAGCGGTATGACCGTTTTTTATATTCTGGGTTTCATGTGATACATAGAGACGAAAGCAGAAGCATTGAGCAAACACTGACCTTGGTAGAAAAAGCATTTGGTTTGAGATGATAAATAAAATTGGAAAGAGAGCGGCCAAGCATTTTGAGAGATTGGCCGTTCTCTTTTTGCACTTTCGGGAGTGTAGCAACAACTTTGGAACACTTTTGCAATCTACTCCAATGTATGTACTGTAATATATATAATAAGAAAAAGAACAATTATTGACAAAATATATATTTTATGAAAAAAAGTTGCATAAAAAATAAAGAATGGTATATAATATATAAAGAACGACAAAATTGTAGTACGGAGGAAATACTTATGATTATAGAGATTAGAGCAAAGAACTGTTTTGCCTTTGATGAACAGATTGCCTTTTCTATGAAAGCTGATATGAGAAATAGGAAGTTTGCTTCGAATGTGCATAAAGAAAACAATTTTAACATTTTGAAAACGGCTGGGATTTATGGCCCTAATAACGCTGGAAAAACTTGTCTTATAAAATGTATAAAGGCAATCAGACAAATTTTACTTAATAAAAAACCGGGACTAATGACGAATATTTTTACAGA
This sequence comes from Blautia sp. An46, assembly GCF_002161645.1. NCBI lineage: Bacteria > Bacillati > Bacillota > Clostridia > Lachnospirales > Lachnospiraceae > Blautia > Blautia sp. An46. The sequence goes on from NZ_NFIF01000019.1 coordinate 85,544, forward strand.
CAGTTCAATCTGCGAGTTGGGTGTGACTTTCCTTGGATTTGGCAGGAAGTTTTCATATGATTTTAAATATGATGCTGAAAAAAAAGAATTTGTCTATGAAAATTTCTCTGAATTATTAAAAGATCAGTATGGAAATGAAAAAGAAGTATCTTGGCTGGTAAAGGATTCTATACAAGAGCAGTATTTTTGCGCCGATAAAGATGCTATTCAGATGATGCCCTTAATGGCAAAAAATAATTTGCTGTGTTATTTGATTGATACCAGTAAATTTGAACATCTGGAAGAGATGAAAAAGATTATTATTGCTTTTGCAGAAAAAATCGACATCATTAATATGAATAATATTCCTATGGAGCATACGATTAAGCTGATGAAAAATCGAGATCAGCTTCAGCAGAAGATTGTTGATTTTATTAAAAATGCGGATCTTTATATGGATAATTATGAATACGTGGATATGGATCAGATTAAATTGAGGGCAGAAGATGAAGGAAAAAAGCCAGATGAGAAGGTTCTGGAGCTTCCAGAGACAATTATGGATCAAATTCGGCTTGTATCTACCTATAAAGGTGTCCATGTTCCAAGTATGCTGTTTGATTCTACCGGAACAAAGAAAATCGTTGCACTGGCAGGGTATGTGATAGAAGGACTTGAACAGGGAAGGATTCTTGTAATAGATGAACTTGACAGCAGTATACATTTTAAACTGACCAGAGCAATCGTAGCAATGTTTAATAATGAACTAAACGTAAATGCACAGATGATATTTACTGTTCATGATATAAATCTCATGGATTGTAAAAAAATGTTCCGAAAAGAGCAGATCTGGTTTGTGCACAAAGATAAAGAAGGGGTATATGTGTACTCACTGGCAGATTTTACTGCGCAGCAGGGTGTGCGTGATACTACAGATATTATGGAAAAATATAGAAAAGGAGCATTAGGGGCACTTCCAGATCCTGATTTAATTAATTCTCTTTTAAACATTAAGGGAAATGAAAAGGGAGGCGTTACGGATGATAAATAGGCTTCCTGTTTTTTCTGACAAGCAAAAGATATGTATTATCTGTGAAGGAAATGAGGAGTATGCTTATCTGGACAAATTAAAGTCCATGAACGTATGGAATGATCAGTACGAAATTTCCCTTGACAATGCAGGCGGAAATGGAAATATTCCGGCAAGATATCAGGATCGTTACCAGAATGGTACATATGAATTAGTGCTTATATTTTGCGATACAGAAAAGAAACCTCACGAACAGTATGCAGATATCAAACGAAAAGTTAATGAGTTTCATGGAGTGGATTATGCGTCACCGGGTGGACGGATTAGAAACAACTGATACAGTTGCCGGAAGCAGCAATTTTGGAAAGTTTATGGAGCTGTTTGAAAGTGAAGACAGCAGATGGATTGATGAGATTAATGCAGAATTGGAAAAATAGATAATCTAAAGCTGAAAAAGCGACATTGATGCAGGATTTGAAATTGAAAGCTGTCGTTATGGAAGAGGGCGTAAAATTTTCTGTGTCTATGGGAAAAATTCTTCTTTGATAAGAAACAGATATGTATAATTGTCTTGTCGGAACTTCTGCTTTTTGGCTGTCGAATTACTTATCTGTTTATAG